>NZ_JAAIXZ010000017.1 GCF_010894435.1 Pyxidicoccus trucidator
GCGCAGCGCAACGAGTCAGCGCGCCGAGGCCACTGGCGCGCACACGGACGGCGCGCTCCTCCCCGCCACCGCGTCCGCAACCCCATGCGATGAGGCCGCATACCCGCATCTCGCGCAGTTCAACTAGCCTACAAGGGCGCCATCGAGGGAGTCCGCGAGCGCTACTGGACGACGACGTTCCTGTCCTCCGGGTTCTGGTGCAGCCTGAACGAGGGCGTTCTCGGCGCCAACCTTGTGTCGTGGGAACTCATCCTCGAAGAGCTGTCGCGGCCTTCTGGGCCCGCTCCAGGCGGGTGTTCACCACATCCCAGCTCACGTTCTGGAAGAAGGCGTCGATGTAGCGGGCGGCTGCCGCGCCGGAGTCCATCTGGTAGGCGTGCTCGTACATGTCAATGACGAGCAGCGGGTGGCCTTGGGCCAGGGCCTGGGAGTGGTTGCCGCTCCAGTAGGTCCGCGGCTGACCGGAGTGGAAGTTGTACGTGAGGATGACCCAGCCACTTCCTCCGCCCAGGCTGGCCCCCGTGGCCCGGAACTGCTCCTCCCAGCGGCCGAAGTCCCCGTGCGCCGCTGCGAGCAGCTTCTGGATGGCACCGCTCGCCTTGCCGTCCCCGCCGAGGTTCCCGAAGTACGCCTCGTGGAGGATCATCGAGTTCGTGAAGGTCAGCTCCCGCTCCTTCAGCCCGCCCAAGAGGAAGCCCGGCGTGTCCTTCGTCACCCGCGCCAGCTCCTCCTCCACCTTGTTGAGGTTCTTCACCGCCCCGCCGTAGTTGCTCTCGTGGTGGCTGCGGAGGAGCTTCGCCGAGAGCCCCTTGAGCTTCGCCGGGTTGAAGGGTAGCGGCGCCACCGCGTGCCACCAGTTCGAAGGGCCCCACCATCCACTTGATGCTCGGGGGCGGCGACCTTCGCGACGAGGTGTCGCTCTCCATGCGATGGGTATGGAGAAGGATTCGAGCTGGCGGGCTCAGGCGGGCAGCGCGCGTGACAGCGCCTGGCGCACCGCCGCGCGCACGGGCGCGGGCACCGCATCCCCTGGGATGCGCCGGCACAGGGACACCGTGCGCTTGAGCGAGTCGCACGCCTCGGCACAGCGCGGGCAGCGCGACAGGTGGTCCTCCAGGCGCGCGCAGGTGGCCTGGTCCACCTCCTGCGCAGCGAACGCCGACAGCTCCTGCGCCAGCTCCGGGCACCCCGGGTCCTGCCCCTGCGCGCCCTCCCCCATGAGGGTGGAGAGGTGCTCGCGCAGCTGGAGGCGCGCGCGGTGCAGCCGGCTCTTCAGCGCCCGCACCTCGATTCCCACCACCCGCGCCGCCTCCTCGGCCGTGAGCCCCTCAACGTCCCGGAGGATGAGCACCTCCCGCTGCGCCTCCGGCAGCGCGAGGATGGCCGCCTGCAACACCGCCCCCATCTGCCGCGCGTGGGAGGCCATTTCCGGCGTCGCCTCCTCCGCGGCGACGTGGGTGGCCTCGGGAGAGTCGAGGGGCTGGAACTCCTCGGGCGCTCCGACGCGGCGGCGGCGCAGGCGGAAGCAGTGCGTGCGGGCCACCTGGTACAGCCACGTGGACAGCTCCGCGTCACCCCGGAACGCATGGATGCCTCGGAAGGCCGCGAGCAGCGTCTCCTGGAGCACCTCCTTGGCGTCCTCCTCCGAGCCGCACATGCGCAGGCCAAAGCGGTACACCTGCTTCTCGTGGCGGGCGAGGACCTCATCCACGGCCTTGCCGTCACCAGCGCGCGCGGCCTCCATCAGCTGCTCATCGGTTCGCGTCGACATCACCCGCGCGCATCCTCCTCACGCATCCGTCACTTCCATCGCAAGCACGCTCGGTCGCCAGGATGCCCTCCTGGCCATCCAAGTCACTCACACAGAATCCCTACCCCCACGCCCCACAGTCCTTCACCACCACGGCGAACATGTCGGCCAGCGCCGCCAGCTCGTTGCGCTGCAGCTCGGCCGCCGGCACCACGCCGCCCATGGGACCGGGCAGGTCGCGCGTCGCGGTGGCCGCCGCCACCACCGTGTTGCGGTAGCCGAGGTCGAGCGCCGCGCGCGCCGTGGCCGAGATGCACATGTGTGTCATGAAGCCGGCGATGATCAGCTCCGTCCGGCCGGTCGCCTGGATGCGCGCGTGCAGGTCGGTTCCGGCGAAGGAGTTCGGCAGGCCCTTGGTCACCACCGCCTCGCCCTGCCTGGGGGCCACGGCGGGGATGATGGCGCTGCCAGGCCCCTGCGGATCGAAAATAGGGCTGCCGACGGCGCTGTGGTGCACGACGTGGAAGACGGGCGTGCCCTGGCGGCGGGCCAGCTCGAGCAGGCGCGCCGTCTCCGCCACGGCGGCATCGACACCGGACAGCGGCAGGTTGCCGGAGGACGTGTACTCCATCTGGGCGTCGACAATGACGAGCGCCGCGCGGTCGAAAGGAGCGGGGTGGGTCGGCGCGCCGGCCATGGAAAGAAGGGTGCGAGGGGTGGTCATGGAGAGCTCCTGGGTAGGTGTCCGCCCCTTCATTAACCCGTTCATCTACGCACAGGCTTCCGCTATCTTCGCGCAGTGACTGTTCAAAAACGGGCAGGCCCGCTGGATTGGGAGGACCTGCGCGTCTTCGTGGCGTTGGCGCGGGCGGGCAGTCTGTCGGCGACGGCGCGGGCGCTGAAGGTCAGCCACGCTACGGTCGGCCGCCGCATCGCCGCGCTGGAGGACACGCTGGGCCGCGCCCTGTTCGACCGCCGCGCCGACGGCTACGCGCTCACCGCGGAAGGGGCGGCGGTGTTGGAGCTGGCTGCGGGCATGGACGAGCGCGCGTTGGCCATCCTGCGCCGCGCAGGCCAGGAGGCCGGACTGACAGGCACGGTGCGGCTGACCGCCACGGAGGGATTCGCCGAGCGCTTCCTCATTCCGCGCCTCGCGGGTTTCCATCACCGCCATCCCGGCATCGACCTGGAGGTGTTGAGCGATCCACGCTCGCTCAGCCTGGCCAGGCGGGAGGCCGACGTGGCCGTGCGCCTCGCCCGGCCGCAGGCAGGGGAGCTGGTCACCCGCCGCCTCACCGCCATCGCCTACGGCGTCTACGTGGCGCCGGGCGGCGATGCGTCCGCCTGGGTCGGCTTCGACGACTCCTTCGCCCACCTGCCAGAAGCGCAATGGTTGGCCCGGCACGCGGCGGGCGCGCGCGTGGCGCTGCGCGCCAACGGACTGTCGGCGCAGTTCGCCGCGGTGCGGGCGGGCTTTGGCAAGGCGCTGGTGCCGCGCTGGTTCGCCGAGGAGGAGGGCGGCCTCATCGCCGTGCCGCCGCCCGCCCCTCCGCCAGTGCGCGAGGCCTGGCTGGTGGTGCACCGCGACCTGAAGGACGTGCCGCGCGTGCGCGCCCTCATCGACGCCGTGGTCGCCGCGTTCGAGGCGGAGCAGGAGCGGCTCGGGCCCATCAGCCCATGACGGCCTGCGGTTGTCTGGGGCGTGCCTCGGCGTCGTCCACACGCACGACGAATGGCACCGTCGCCACCCGGCCATGGCGCTGCACCTGCGCCCAGAGCTTGTAGAGGCCCGAGCGCGGAAACACCGCATGCGCCGACACTCGCGAGGCGCTGCCGCGGGTGTCGAGGGCATGCACATGGACGAAGTCCTGCCCGTCGGCGCTCAGCACCATGAAGTGCGCCATCGCGCCCAGGTAGGGCTCCAAGTCCACCACCGGCTTGCCCGTCGCCGCGTCGGTGACGTCGAAGTGCAGCATGGCTGCCTCGCCTGCGCGAATCTCCGCGTCGCTGTGCAGCGTCACCTCGAGTCCATCTGCGCGCTGCGTCCTGGGCGACTCCGTCAGCGCTGCGGCCACCGGGAGCGCGGCGCCCTCGACGTGTACCCTGTGCCGGTCCACCACCTGGCCGCGACCCGGCTGCTGGTAGTCGACGAAGAGGGTGTACTCCCCTGCCGCCGCGAAGGTGTGCTGGACACGGAAGGATTCGCCGGCCAGGGACGGATGCACGTGCGCGAAGTGGCGCAGGTCCCTGGAGACGACGAACAGGTGCATGGGCTTCTCGTGCGAGGGCGTGAGCCGCGACACGGCGCGCCCTTCCCCATCCCGGACGGTGAGGGTGAGCGACACCGGCTGGCCGGCCTGGGCCGGCGCGGGGTGCATCTGCAAGTGGGTGCGGTACATGTCGGTGCCCTCCTGGGCGTGGTGCGCGTGCGAGCTCGCGGTGGCGGCGGCGCGCGCAGCAGTCGTGTCGGCAAGGACGCCCGCGGGGAAGAAGGCGCCCACCAGCGCAAGATGGATAAGCGCTTGGCTGAGGCTGAGCTTGGTGCGGTCCATGGGAACTCCTTGTGTATGGGACATCCGTGAAGACGCAGCGGGGCGGGCCGCATTACAGCGGCACGCACTTCCGGCGCGCGCGCCCCCTCCGGGAGCGCATGCTCGATGGGAGGCCCCAGCTACCTCGCGAAGCACGGCACGCCCCAGCGCCCCGAGGACCTGCTGCGCCACGAGTGCTTCAGCTTCCGGCTGGAGAAGACGGGCGCGTTCTACGCCTGGGAGCTGGAGCGCGGCCGCAGGAACTGGCGCGTGCCGGTACGCGGAAGCATCGTCATCAACAACAACGAGGCGATGCTGTCCCTGGCCGAGCGGGGCCTGGGCCTGGCGTACGCCTTCGAGCCGGCGGTGCAGCAGCAACTGGAGAGCGGGCGGCTCGTGCGGGTGCTCGAGGCCTACGTGACGCCCGGGCTGGCTCTCGCCAGAAAGTGCAGGTCCCGTTCGCGCGGCAGCAGAGGGTGGGCGTGCCGGCAGCCATCACCCTGGTGGCCACCCTTCACGGGCGTTTCGTTCCCTGCTCACACTGCGCTGGATACCGGCTACCATGGAAGCCATGAGCGACGGCAACGATCCGGCGCGAGCCAGCGCCACCCTCGTGGACCTCCTGCGCGAGCGCGCTCGCCTGGAACCGGACTTCACGCTCTACACCTTCCTCGTGGATGGAGAGGAGCAGGAGGAGCGGCTGACCTGCGCGGAGCTGGATCGCCGCGCCCGGATGATCGCGGCCGGGCTGAGCCAGCTGGCCCCCGGTGAGCGCGTCCTGCTCCTCTATCCCCCCGGGCTCGACTACATCGCCGCCTTCTTCGGGTGCCTCTATGCCGGCGTCGTGGCGGTGCCCGTCTACCCGCCACGGCATGATCGCTCGCTCGCGCGGCTCCAGGCCATCACGCTGGACGCGCAGGCCACCGCCGGGCTCATCCGGACCGAGCACCTGGAGCTGCTGCGCCAGTTCTTCCCGCTCGCTCCCGAGCTGGAGCGGCTGGCGTGGATTGCCACCGACACGCTCGACGATCGCGCCGCGGAGACGTGGGCGCCGCCCGCGCTCACCGGAGCGGCTCGGGCGTTCTTCCAATACACCTCCGGGTCCACCAGCCTGCCCAAGGGGGTGATGCTCACGCATCGCAACCTCCTCCGGAACCTGGAGGCGATCCGCATCCGCTTCCAGCAGACGCGCGACAGCCGGGTGGTGACGTGGCTGCCGCCCTACCATGACATGGGGCTCATCGGCGGCCTGCTCCAGCCGCTCTACACGGGCTACCCGGCCGTGCTGATGTCGCCCGCGGACTTCCTGCAGCAGCCGCTCCGGTGGCTCCGGGCCATCTCCCGCTACCGCGCCACCACCAGCGGCGGGCCGGACTTCGCCTACGCGCTGTGTGTGCGCAAGGTGAGCCCGGAGCAATGCGCTGAGCTGGACCTGCGCTCCTGGCGCGTGGCGTTCAACGGCGCCGAGCCGATCCGCCAGGAGACGCTGGAGAACTTCGCGCGGACGTTCGGCCCGTCCGGGTTCCGCCGCGAGACCTTCCTCCCCTGCTATGGACTGGCCGAGGCCACGCTGCTGGTGGCCGGAGGCGAGGTCGGCAGACCGCCGCGAGTGGAGCTGTTCGAGGGCGCCTCGCTCCAGCGGGGCCAGGCCGTCCCAGCAGCGCCGGGACTGGCGGACGCCCAGGCGCTCGTGAGCTCCGGCCGCAACGCGCTGGATGGCCAGCTGCTCATCGTGGAGCCCGAGCTGCGGGCTCCCGTTCCCGATGGGACGGTCGGTGAGGTCTGGGTCTCCGGCTCGAGCGTCGCGGAGGGGTACTGGAGCCAGCCGGAGGCCAGCGCGCGGACGTTCCACGCCACGCTCCGCGGCTCAGGTGGGGGGCCCTTCCTGCGCACCGGAGATCTCGGCTTCGTGCGGGACGGTGAGCTCTTCGTGACAGGGCGCGCCAAGGACCTCCTCATCATCCGCGGCCTCAACCACTACCCGCAGGACATCGAGCGCACCGTCGAGCGAAGCCATCCCGCCCTCCGTCCCGGCTCCGGCGCCGCGTTCTCGGTGGAAGCGGGCGGCGAAGAGCGGCTCGTCATCGTGTACGAGGTGTCCGCGAAGCTCGCGGGCAACGGCCTCGACGAGGTGCTCGAGGCGATCCGCCGTGCAGTCTCCCTGCAACACGAGCTGGCCGTCCACGCCGTGGAGCTGCTCGAGCCGGGCACCGTGCCCAAGACCTCGAGCGGCAAGATCCAACGGCATGCCTGCCGCGCCGGATTCGTCGCCGGAGAGCTCCAGCCCCTGGCGCGCTTCACGCAGTCCGGGGCAGCTGGAAATGGCTCCGCGGCGCCCGGCCTCGAAGCGGCCCGGGCCCCCCTCTCTCCGTTGGGTCAGGCGGTCGCGGAGGAGGTCTCGCGCGTCCTGGGCCATCCCGCCCCCGAGGCCAGCGAGCCGCTGTTGCTCGACTCGCTGTCGAGCGTGGAGCTCCAGCATCGGCTTCAGGCGCGCCTGAAGGCGACCGTGCCCCTCACGCGCCTGCTGCGAGGCGCCAGCCTCGAGGAGCTCGTCACCGAGGTCGAGACGGCACTCGCGGCGAGCGGGGACCTCGAGACGACGCCAGGGGCGGCGGCTCCGGCGACGGGTGACTTTCCCCTCTCCCATGGTCAGCGGGCGCTGTGGTTCCTGCAGCAGCTCGCGCCCGACAGCGCCGCGTACCACATCGCCGCCGCGCTTCGCGTGCTGGAGCCGCTCGACCCGGACGCGTTCCGGCGCGCGGTGCTGCAGCTCATCGAGCGCCACCCAGCCCTGCGCACCACCTTCCACGCGGCGGGCGGAGAACCCTTCCAGCGGCTGCATGCCAGTGGCGCGCTCGACCTGGAGCCGCGGGCGGCGCCCCCGGGGGGGGACGAGGCGCTCCGGCAGGCCCTGCGGGAAGAGGCCTCGAGGCCCTTCGACCTGGAGCGAGGGCCGCTGCTGCGCGTGCGGCTCTATCCACGGGAGGGAGGCGAGCACGCGCTGCTCGTGGTGGTGCACCACCTGGTGGCGGACCTCTGGTCGCTCGGGCAGCTTGCCGGTGAGCTATCGGTGGCGTACCCGGCGGCGCTGCGCGGTGCGCGTGGGGAGCTGGCCGAGGCGGGCGCCTCATACGTCGACTTCGTCCACCGGCAGCGTGGTGAGCTGGAGGGAGAGCGCGGAGCCCGCCTGTGGGACTACTGGCGGAAGCGGCTGACGGGACCGGCGCCCGTGCTCGAGCACCTGGCGGATCACCGTCGCCCGCCCGTGCAGACCTACCGCGGTGGACGGCGGGAGCGGCTCCTCGCCCCCGAGCTCACCGCGCGGTTGAAGCGGCTCGCGGGGGATGAAGGCACGACCGTCTTCGCCGCGTTGCTGGCGGGCTATGCGTCGCTGCTGCACCGGCACAACGGGCAGCGGGAGCTCTGGGTGGGCACCCCCACCGCCGGGCGAGACCGGGTGGAGCAGGCGCAGACCGTGGGCTACTTCGTGAACCCCGTGGTGCTCCGCGTGGAGCTGTCGCCGGACCTCCCGTTCCGGGCGCTGGTGGCGGAGGTGGGCCGGACCGTCCGGGAGGCGTTGGAGCACGCGGCCCTGCCGCTGAGCGTTCTCGTCGAGCGCCTGGCCCCCGCCCGCGACGCGAGCCGTTCTCCCCTCTTCCAGACGATGTTCGCGCTCCAGCAGCTCCCGCTCCGGAGCCAGGAGGGCCTGGCCCCGCTCGCCCTGGGGGTAGGCGGCGCGCGCCTGGCCCTGGGGGGCCTGGCCATGGAGTCCATCGAGCTGGATGCGGGGACCGCCCAGTTCGACCTCAGCCTCGCCGTCGCCGAGGTCGAGGGGCGGCTCCACGTGACGCTCGAGTACAACGCGGACCTGTTCGAGCCCGGGACGGCCGAGCGGCTGCTGCAGCGTTACGAGCGCCTGCTGGCCGGCGCAGTCATCAGGCCGGAGGCGATGCTGGCCGCACTGCCCATCGACTCGGCGGCGGACCGGGCACGGCTGCTGGAGTGGGGACGGCCCGCGGAGGCGCCCGCCCCGGCGTGCGTCCAGGCATGGATCGAGACGCAGGCGCAGCGCGCTCCAGGAGCGTTCGCGGTCCTGTCCGACGCTGGCGCGCTCACGTATGCGGAGCTGGACGCGCGTGCCAATGCGCTGGCCTGGCGGCTGCGTGCGCTCGGCGTTGGACCGGAAGTCCCGGTGGCCATCTACCTGGAGCGGTCGCTCGAGCAGATCATCGCGGTGCTCGGAGTCCTCAAGGCGGGCGGAGCCTACGTCCCCCTCGATCCCGAGTTCAGCGCGGCGCGGCTGGGGGACGTCCTCACCGACGCGGGCATCCGAACCGCCATCATCGGGGCCAGCCATGCGCCGCTCTTCTCCGGCCACGACGTGGCGGTGGTGAATGTGGGGGGCGCGGAAGAGGTCCGCCGCGAGCCGCCGCCCTCGACGCTCACCCCGGAGAACCTCGCCTACGTCATCTATACGTCCGGCTCCACCGGCCGGCCCAAGGGCGTGATGATCAGCCACCGCGCCCTCGCCAGCCTCGTCCACGCGGAGCGGGCGCTCTTTGAAATCAGCGCGGCGGACCGCATCCTCCAGTTCAACTCGCTCAGCTTCGATTCCAGCGTGGAGGAGATCTTCCTTGCACTCGCCACGGGCGCCACGCTCGTCCTGCGAGACGCGGCGATGCTCGCGACCGCGGAAGCCTTCCTCGAGGGCTGCCGGCGGTGGGACGCCACGGTGCTGGATCTGCCCACCGCGTTCTGGCACACGCTCACGGCCGCGTTGGAGGAGCAGGGCCTCGCGCTGCCCCCGTCGCTCCGGCTGCTCATCGTCGCCGGTGAGCGGGTGCACGCGGAGCGGGTGTCGCAGTGGCACCGCCGCGCCCCCGCGTCCATTCGCCTCATCGACGTCTATGGCCCGACGGAGGGGACCGTGTCCGCCACGTCCTTCGACCTCCCCGCGGAGCTGGCGGAGGACCTGGAGGAGGTGCCCATCGGCCGGCCGTTGCGGACCATGGGGGCCTACGTGCTCGACGGGCGGCTCGAGCCCGTGCCGACCGGCGGCGTCGGAGAGCTCTGGCTCGCGGGTGAGGGGCTGGCGCGCGGGTACTTCGGGGACCCCGCGCTGACCGCGGAGCGCTTCGTGCCAGACCCGCACGCGACGACGCCCGGCGCACGGCTCTACCGCACCGGGGACCTGGCCCGCGTCCGCGCCGACGGGGTGCTCGAGTTCCTGGGCCGCGCCGATGCGCAGGTGAAGGTCCGCGGATTTCGCGTCGAGCTGGGGGAGCTCGAGGCCGCGCTCCGGACGTGCGAGGGCGTCCGCGACGCCCTCGTCCTGCTGCGCACCGAGGCCCCCGGGAGGCCCGGAGGGCTGGTCGCCTACGCCGTGGCACCTCCGCAATTGACTCCTTCGGGGATGCGCGCGCACCTGGCCGCGCGGCTCCCCCCGTACATGGTGCCCGCCCACTTCGTGCGGCTCGAGGCATTCCCCTACAACTCCTCGGGCAAGGTGGATCGGCGCGCGCTCCCGGAGCCCGATGCTCCCGACGCGGGCCTGGCGCCGCGGACCGCGGCGGAGGAGGTGCTGGCCGGCATCTGGGCGGACGTGCTGCGCCTGGAGCGCGTCGGCGTCGACCAGGGGTTCTTCGAGCTGGGCGGCCACTCGCTGCTGGCCATGCAGGTCATCTCGCGCATCCGCGACGCGTTCGGGGTGGAGCTGCCCGTCCGGGCGTTGTTCGAGGAAGGCACCGTGGCCGCGCTCGCCGCCCGGCTCGAGCAGGCCCGCGCGGGTGCGCGGCCCGCCGTGGCCCCGCCGCTCGTCCCCGTCCCCCGCGACGTCCCCCTCCCCCTCTCCTTTGCCCAGCAACGGCTCTGGCTGCTGGCCCGGCTGGAGCCAGACAGCGCCGCCTATAACGAGCCCGGGGTGCTTCGGCTGTCGGGCCCGCTCGAGCCCACCGCCCTCGAGGGCGCCCTGGCGGAGCTGCTCCGCCGGCACGAGCTCCTGCGCACCCGCTTCGTCGAGCGCGACGGTGAGCCCCTCCAGCTCATCGAGCCAGCGGCGACAGTCCCACTCCCGCTGGACGATTTGCGCTCGCTGCCTCCCGCGGCACGAGAGGCGCGCGCGGAGGAGCTCACCCTCGCGGAGGTGGCACGCCCCTTCGCGCTGGAGCGAGCGCCGCTGCTGCGCGCACGGCTGCTCCGCCTCGCGGACGAGGAACACCGGCTGGTCGTGGTCCTGCATCACATCGTCTGCGACGCGTGGTCGCTCGGCATCCTCTTCCGCGACCTGGCCGCGCTGTACGAGGCGCGGAAGGACGGGCGCGCGGCCTCGCTGCCTGCCCTGGGCGCGCAGTACGCCGACTTCGCGGTGTGGCAGCGCCGGTGGCTTCAGGGCGCGGTGCTGGAGCGGCAGCTCACGTACTGGCGGAGGACCCTGGAGGGAGCGCCGACGGAGCTGGAGTTCCCCCTCGCACGGGGGCCGCGGACCGCCGCGCCCGGCCCGTGTGGCGCCGTCCGCCGCGCGCTGCCCCGGCCGCTGATCTCCTCCCTCGAGTCGCTCTGCCGCCGCGAGGGGGCCACGCCGTTCATGGCCCTGCTCGCCACGTTCCAGGCGCTGCTGCACCGCTACACCGGAGAGCGGGACCTCGTCGTGGGCACGCCCGTGGCCCACCGGACGCACGCCGCGCTCGAGCCGCTGGTGGGATTCTTCGTCAACACGCTGGTGCTGCGGACACGGGGGGCCGAGGGAAGCTCGTTCCGGCAGTGGCTCGCGAGCGTCCGCGAGGGAGCCCTCGGCGCCTTCTCACATCAGGACCTGCCCTTCGAGAAGCTGGTGGAGGCCCTGAGGTTGGCGCGTGCCTCCAGCCGTCCCCCCTTCCTGCAGTTCATGTTCGCGCTCCAGAACGCGCCCGAGGCCCACGTCGCGCTCGCGGGGGTGCACGCCACCCTGGACGAGCCGCTCCCCGCGCACGCGAAGTTCGACGTGCTCCTGGAAGTCTTCCAGCGGGGCGACGCGTGGATTGCCAGCTGGCAGTTCGACACCGCGCTGCTCGACGACAAGGCGGTCGGCCGCATGGCCGAGCACTTCGAACGGCTGCTCGCGGGCGCGCTGGCCCGGCCTGACGCGCCCCTGGCCCGCCTCCCCCTGCTCACCGAGGCGGAGCAGGCCCTCATCTCCGCGGCGAACAGCACGGGCCAGGGCGTCCCGCGTGACGCGTCGCTCTCCGGGGCCTTCGAGGCCCAGGCCGACCGGACCCCCGACGCCACCGCGGTCGAGCTCGAAGGGCAGGCCCTGACGTACCGGGAGCTGGACCGACGCGCCAACCAGCTCGCGCGCTACCTGCGCGGTCTGGAGGTCGGGCCCGGGATGCCGCCAGTGGGGCTCTGCCTCCACCGCTCCTTCGAGCTGATCATCGGGATGCTCGGCATCCTGAAGGCGGGCGGCGCGTACCTTCCGCTCGAGCCCAGCCATCCGCCGGAGCGCCTGGCGCGGGTGCTCGCGGACGCGGGCGCGCGGTGGGTGCTCACCGAGACGTCCCTGCTGCCAGCCCTGGAAGGCGCCGAGGCAGGACCGCTGCCGCTCGACACCCTCGGGCCGTCCCTCGCCGTGCGCCCGGGTGAGCGGTTCCCGAGCGGCGTCATGGCGGAGGACCTCGCCTACGTCATGTACACGTCCGGCTCCACGGGCCGGCCCAAGGGCGTCTGCGTCCCCCACCGGGCGGTCATCCGCCTCGTGAGCCGGCCCAACTACCTCACCCTGACGGCGGACGACGCCTTCCTCCAGCTCGCGCCGACAGCCTTCGATGCCGCGACCCTGGAGATCTGGGGGCCGCTGCTCAATGGCGGCCGCCTGGTGCTCTTCCCCGAGCAGGGCGCGGCGGCGCTCGAGGCGCTGGGGCCGGTGCTGGCAAGGCACCGGGTTACCAGCCTGTGGCTGACCGCCGGTCTCTTCCACAGCGTCGTGGAGCGGGAGCTCGAGGCGCTCGGGACGGTGCGGCAGTTGCTCGCCGGCGGTGACGTGTTGTCGCCTGAGCACGTGCGCCGGGTGCTCGAACGGCACCCGCGGCTGCGGCTCATCAACGGGTACGGGCCGACCGAGAACACCACGTTCACCTGCTGCCACCCGATGGCGTCTCCCGCCGAGGTGGAGGCGCCGGTTCCCATTGGCGCGCCGATTACGGGCACCCAGGTCTACGTGCTGGATGCCGCGCTCGAGCCCGTGCCAGTGGGCGTGCCCGGAGAGCTGTACTGCGCGGGGGATGGCCTGGCCCATGGCTATCTCGGCCGGCCGGAGCTGACCGCCGAGCGGTTCCTGTCAGATCCCTTCAGCCGCGAGCCCGGCGCCCGCATGTACCGCACGGGAGACAGGGCCCGCTGGCGCGCCGACGGACGCCTCGACTTTCTCGGGCGCGTCGACCAGCAGGTGAAGATTCGCGGGTTCCGCGTCGAGCCGGGGGAGATAGAGACCGCCCTGCTGGGACACCCGGCGGTGCGCGACGCCTCGGTCGTCGCCGTGGGAGACCGCGCCGACACCCGGCGGCTGGTGGCGCACGTCGTCCTGCGAGACGCCTCCGCGGTCACCCCCGAGGCGCTGCGCGCCTTCCTCTCGGAGCGGCTGCCCGGGCACCTGGTTCCAGGCGCGGTGGCGCTCCACGCGGCGCTTCCCCTGACTCCGAATGGGAAGGTCGACCGGCGCGCGCTCGCCGCGGAGCCCCTCCCAGCGGGCACGAATGACCCCGCGGCGCTCGCGCCGCGCACCCGCACCGAGGCGACGCTCGCGGCAATCTGGTCCGAGCTGCTCGGAGTGGCCCGCATCGGGCTGCACGAGAACTTCTTCGCGTTGGGCGGCCACTCGCTGATGGCCACGCGGCTCCTCTCCCGGGTGCGCGAGGCCACCGGGGTCGAGCTGCGGCTGAAGACCCTCTTCGAGGCGGGCAGCATCTCCGCGCTGGCGGAGCGGATCGATGCGGCGCGAGCGTCGGTGCCGGCCGCAACGCGTCCCCTCTCCCCGGTGCCCCGCGAGGGCGCGATGCCGCTGTCCTTCTCCCAGCAGCGGCTGTGGTTCATCGCACAGCTCGACCCGCACGGCGCGGCGTACCACGTCCCTGGAGCCCTGCGCCTGACCGGCGAGCTGGACGTGCGGGTGCTCGAGCAGTGCTTCAACACGCTCCTCGAGCGTCACGAGGTGCTCCGCACCGCGTTCGTGTCGCGAGACGGAACCCCGGCCCAGCGAGTGGAGCCGCGGCTCACGCTCCGCATCCCCGTCGAGGACCTTCGTGCGCTGCCGCCCCCGGCGCGCCAGCCGCGAGCCCGCGAGCTGGAGCGTCAGGAGGCGGAGCAGCCGTTCGCGCTCGACGCGCCCCCGCTCCTGCGGGTCCGGCTGCTCCAGCTGGACGACCGGGAGCACCTGCTCCTGCTGACGCTGCACCACATCGTCTCGGACGGCTGGTCGCTGGGCGTCCTCTTCCGGGAGGTGACCGCCCTGTACGAGGCCTTCAGCACCGGCCGGGAGAGCCCCCTGCCACCGCTGCCCATCCAGTACGCCGACTTTGCCTGGTGGCAGCGGGAGTGGCTCAAGGGCTCCATGCTCGAGTCCCAGCTCCAGTACTGGCGCCAGCACCTGGCGGGCGCGCCGCCACGGCTCTCGCTGCCATTCGATTTCCCGCCGCCCGAGCTGCCGAGCCACCACGGCAAGCTCGTGGTGGGCCGGATCGACGAGGGCCGGACCGCTGCCCTCGAGGCGCTCGGGAAGCGTTCGGGGGCCACCCTCTTCATGACCGCCCTGTGCGCGTTCTACGCGCTGCTGCACCGCCTCACCGGTGCGGAGGACCTCGTCGTCGGAACGCCGCTCGCCAACCGCACGCATCCCTTCACCGAGGACCTGGTCGGCTTCTTCGTGAACACGCTCGCGCTCAGGTGCCAGGTGCGCGGGGACATGGGCTTCGCGCAGCTGTTGGACCAGGTGCGCGCCATCACACTCGCGGCCCAGGACCACCAGGACGTCCCCTTCGACCGCGTGGTGAACGAGCTCGGAATCGAACGGTCCTTGAGCCACAACCCGGTGTTCCAGGTGCTCTTCGTCCTCCAGAACGCGCCCCTGCCCGCGCTGCGGCTGAAGGACCTGACCTTGAGCGAGGTGGAGCCGAACTTCGATCGGGTGAAGTTCGACCTCGTGGTCATCCTGCAGGAGCACGGCGGCGGGCTGACCGTCACCTGGAGCTACGCCGCCGAGCTCTTCGAGGAAGCCACCGTCACGCGGATGCACCAGCAGTACGAGGGCCTGCTGGGGGAGCTCGTCTCCGGCGCGGCGTCGCGCGTCGGCCCGCCGGTGCCCGCGCCCCAGCCTCAGCTCCAGCCCCAGACCGAGCGGAGGACCTCGGACTTCGAGAGGCTGCGCACCATCAAGCCCAGGCCGCTCAACGTGCCCCCGAAGGGGGAGGAGCGCTGAATGAGCCCGGACGGAGGCCGCTGATGACCGTGACCTATGACCCCGGGGTGCACCTCGAGGGGGACGGCTGGCTCGCCCTGCACCGCAACGAGAACCTGTTCGCCGAGCCGGCGATGCTCGACGAACTGGCGCGGCGAGCGCTCGCGAAGGTGACGCTCTCGGCGTACCCCCACCCGACGTCGCTCCTGTTGCGCGAGCAGCTCGCCGAGCTGTATGGCGTCGCCGCGGAGAACATCTTCGTGGGGAATGGCTCGGACGAGGTCCTCTCCGAGCTGCTGCGCTACCTGCGGCCGTCCCATGAGGCCATGTGGCTCCAGGATGTCGGCTACGCCATCCACGGCCTGCTGGCGGCCCGCCTGGGCTACCGGCTCGAGACACTGCCTGGAAGCACCTTCTCCACCGGCCGGGTGGAGCCTCCCCCGGGGCCGTGCCTGTCCGTGGTGGACTCGCCCAACGCCGTCACCGGCCACGCCGTCCGCGCCGAGGAGGTGTTCGCCCTCGGCCACGCCCCCGGCTCGTTCCTCGTCTGGGACAACGCCTACGGAGAGATCGCGGGCAATGCGCTGCCGCGCGAGGTGCGCGCCAACGTCGTCACCGTCCGCAGCTTCTCCAAGTTCTATGGGCTGGCGGGAGCGCGCGTCGGCTACTGCATCGGCGACCGCGCGCTCGTCGCCGAGCTGCTCCAGCGCAAGGACGCCTTCAATGTCGGCGCCTTCCCGCAGGCGGTCGCGCTCGAGGCGCTCGCGCGGCGCGAGCACTTCGTTCAGCTCGCCCGGCAGCTGCACGACTCCCGCGAGCGGATGGTCACCGCGCTGCGCGCGCTCGGTTTCGAGGTGCGGCCTTCCCACGGCAACTTCGTCCTGGCGCGGCATCCCGCGCGCGAGGCCGCCGCGCTGCAGCAGGGCCTGGCGGGCCGGAGGATTGCGGTGCGCCGCTTCCCGAAGGACGCAGTGCGCAACCACCTCCGCATCACCGTGCCGCCCGCCCCAGGCGTCGACCGCCTGCTCGAAGCCTTGCAGGCACTGCTGGGAAGCGACGGCCGACCGCCCGTAGCGGGTTGATTCCCTACATCGCCGTAAGTGAAGCTTGGCTTATTGGATTTCGTGGAATTCATGTAAGCGGGTAGAGGTTGGCCTGCGCAATCGGCTATTTTTGCCCCTGGGAACCGCACAGAGGTCAGATGCTGCGTAAGAGGATTGTCGAATTTGTCCTGCCAGCTTCGGATGGCGCGAGCCTGGCGGCGCAAGTCGAGCGGGAGCTCGACTGGTACAATGGCACGCGCTACGCGCACCTGACGGTCTACCTCTGCGTGGCGCAGGACGATGAGCGGACGCGGGGGGAAATCCAGTCCGTCATCACCGGGTTCCGGGAGCGCAAGAACTCCCAGAAGTCCGACCCGAACTTCAAGGTCCTGGCCTCGCAGCCGCTCAGCGACGACTTCGTCGCGTTCATCACCGGCCTGGACTGCCGCCTCCCCCGGCTCGCGCTGATGCCACACTTCAGCGATGCGAACGGGTTCGGTGGGCTGGTCGCCGCCATGCGCACCTCGGCGGCGACGCTGCGCAAGCACATCATCGACTACCGCTTCAGCATCACCGCCGAGCGGCCCGTCGAGACCTTCCCGGAGCTCTCACAGGAGCTGCGGAAGCTGTCCACCGGAGAGCCCGCGGACAAGGCGCTGCTGGAGAAGTTCCCCGTCATTGAGATCCCCTTCATGACGGGGGGAGACGCGCCCACGCGGCTGGCGGACTGCGTTGCCCTGCTCTGGTCCCAGTGGCCGCAGCTGAACGACGCGGTCAACCTGAGCCGCGGCGGCTACATGAAGCACTTCTACGCGCTCAAGGAGCTCTGGCACCTGGGGAAGATCACGCGCCAGCCCTCCATCGACAAGGACCTGGCCGAGCTGCGCACCAGCTACGGCGCGGGAGAGGCCATCGAGGCCCGGGTCGCCACGTTCGACAGCGTGTTCCTGGAGCGGTACGCGTCCCTCCACCACTACAGCGAGTGGCGGCACCGCAGCGAGAACGTGGTGCTCGAGTTCGACCTGGACTCGATCGCGGATACCTACGAGTGCCAGTCTCCGGTGTTCGTCGACAACAAGTGGATCCTCGAGAGTCAGTCGCTGCGAGCCGAGAAGGACGAGCAGCGCAAGAACTGAGCAGCAGGAGAGGTGTGCGATGTCTCACGAGACCGAAGCAGGCGAGGGCAGCGCCTCCACCGACGTATCGAGCGCCCAGCGTGCCCAGGGCGGTGCACGCGGCGTGGACGTGGTTCTGCTGAAGATGCCAAACCACAACATGGACTACCCGCACCTGGCGGTGCCCACGTTGACGGCGGCCCTGCGCCGCAACTTCCTGAAGGTGAAGCAGCAGGACGTGAACGTGCTGCTCCGGGACTTCCTCCTCACCGAGGAGATGCTGAAGGACCTCGCCTACCGCTTCCTGCCAGGGCTCGCCAAGGCGCACATCGGGAGCCCGGCCGAGTTCGATCGCATCCGCAACGCGCTGGTGTACCTGCACTACCTCGACGAGCACATCGGCTTCGCGAGGGTCGAGCAGACGAAGAAGAAGCTGCAGGCCCGCGCGTACGAGCAGGTGTTCTGCAGCACGGAGGAGAGCGGCATCGCGACGCTCATCTTCGTCCTGACCGGCATGCTGCACATCGTCATCGACCTGGCGCTCACGTACGCGGAGGCCGGCGGCGAGCTCGACAACCCGGTGACGAACTTCCTGCACCGCAAGGTCCTGGAGGTGGCGGAGCTGAAGCCGCGCGTGGTGGGCTTCTCCGTCATCCAGATCCAGCGCAAGGCCACGCTCTGGTTCGCGCGGAACCTGAAGCCGCTGCTCGGCGACGGGAAGATAGTGATTGGCGGGCCGGACGCCTCCACCTTCAAGGAGGAATACCTCGAGGGGCACGACTACATCGACTTCGCCTTCCTCAAGGAGGCGGAGACGACCTTCCTGGAGTTCCTGCGAGGCAAGCCGCTGGAGCAGATTGACGGCCTCGTGTACCGGGACGCCCAGGGGAACATCCAGGTCAACGAGCCGAAGTACGACATCCGCCTGTCGACGTTCCGCCCGGACTTCGACGACTACGACCTGGACAAGTTCCTCCTGCCCACCCTGCCCTTGTCCACGTCGCGCGGCTGCGCCTTCGCCAAGTGCACCTTCTGCAACCACTACAAGACGTACTCCGGCTACTACAGCAACGACGCCGTCAAGACGGTGGACAACATCGAGTTCCTGGTGAAGCGCTACAACACGCGCTTCTTCCACTTCGTGGATGACATGCTGGAGGTCCAGGAGGGGACGGCGATCGCCGAGGAGCTCATCAAGCGCAACCTCGACGTGAACATCCTGACCTACGCCCGGTTCGAGCCCCAGTTCACCGAGGAGCGGATTTTGGAGCTCTGGCACAAGGCGGGCATCCGGGTCGTCGAGTGGGGACTGGAGTCGGCGTCACAGGAGGTCCTCAAGAAGATGATCAAGGGGGTCTCCATCCGGAAGGTGCAGGAGATCCTCGACCTCAGCACGAAGAAGGGGATCGTGAACAAGCTGATGCTGTTCCACAACTACCCCGGCGAGACGGTGGAGCAGCTCAAGATGACCGTCGACTTCCTGCGCAAGAACGTGCTGGAGAAGAAGGTCCGGCCCTTCTTCACGGTGCGCGGGAAGCTGGAGCTGCGGCTGTTCACTCCGCTCGAGATGACCTCGCGGGACTACTCGAAGTCCCCCTTCCGCAAGCGCTACGAGCGCTCCAGCTCGTTCGACTCGCTCCTCGGCTACGCGGACGAGGACGACTACCCGAAGAAGGTGGAGTACATCGCCGAGTTCATCAACGAGATGGCCGGCTACCTCCAGAAGAACAACATCTTCTCGACGAACGACGAGAACATGTCGCTCGATCTGCTGATCCTCGACCTGAAGAACCGCGGCTTCCAGACCGCGGTCAACGTGCAGTAGCGGCTCACCGCTCGCGCTCCAGAGGGGGCCGCCTCCGCTCGCCCGGAGCGTGGGCCCCCGCTTCCCTCCCCCTCCCACCGAACGGGTGGAGGCGGGCCAGGGAGCTCAGGGGCTCAAGGCGTGCTGCCGTGCGCCGCCCCAGGCTGTTGCTCCACATCCGGCAGGTCGTCCTCCAGCCTGCGCAGGCGGGGTTGGACGAGCCCGATGAGCGCCACCAGGCCGGCCAGCAGCCCCACAAGCGACAGCAGGAACGCCGCGCCGCGCCCCGGCCCCACCCCGATAACGGCCCCGACCGAGGACGCGAGCGCGCCGTCCGGCATCAGCAAGGGCTCGAAGACATGGTCGGCGAGCGGCCCGGCGATTCCGTAGGCGAGGGGGGTGAATGCGAGCCCGACAAGGGTCCGCACCGCGAAGACGCGCCCCTGGATCTCGGTGCCCACCTTGATCTGCCACAGGGCGTGATAGGTGGCGGCCAGCGCCGTGAAGAGCATGAGGAAGATGAAGGCGGAGGCGGTGATCAGGGGCACGCTCGGCCTGAGGCCGCTGGCGCACAGCGCCACCGCCTGGAGCAGCGAGAAGACCAGCACCCCGCGGATGCGACGGTTGGGCCCCCCCCAGACGCTCATCACCACACCGCCCACGAGGGCGCCGATGCCCCCCAGGGACATCACCTGCCCCAACACGGCGGCGGTGGTGAAGCTCAAGACCACGGGCGTGATCAGCGCCTGCACCATGCCCGTGTTGAAGTTGAGCACCATGCTGAACAGCAGCAGCCACAGGAGGCCGGGGCGCGCCACGACGTAGCGCATCCCCAGGCGGAGATCCGCCAGCATCACCCCGGGCCTGAAGGACGAGCCGGGGGCGGGGGTCACCTGGCCGAAGCGCACGCAGAAGAAGCACGCGGCGGCCACCAGGAACGAGAGCAGGTCCAGCAACACCACCCCTGACAGCCCGATGCTGCCGAGCAGGTGCCCGGCGAAGAACGGCGCGAGGATGGGCGCACCGGCGGTGCCGAGCATGATGAGGCTGTTGGCGCGGCCCAGCTGCCGGGACGGAATCATGGACGCGACCGACCCGACGAACGCCGGGGGCTGGAGCGTCGCGAACAACGCGGAGCCCGCCACCGCCAGGTACACGTAGAGCATCTCGGATGGACGCGTGTAGAGCACCCACGCGAGCACCAGCACGCAGGCCGCGGCGCCGAGCGAGCTCCACATCAGGATGAGCCGCCGGTTGCATCGATCCGCGAGGCTGCCCGCGAAGGGCGTCAGGAGGATTTCGGGCAGCGCGCCACTCAGGAGGATGAGCGCGGAGCTCGTGGTGGAGCCGGTCTGCTGATAGATCCAGACGCTCAGTGAGAACTGCGTGAACGCCGAGCCAAGGTGCGAGACGAGCTGCCCTAGCAAGACGATCACGAAGGTCCGCATCGAGTGCCATAGCGTTGCCGGTTCCGCCCCGGAGGTCCATTTCAAACGACTCGAAGGACCATCGCGGGGCCGCCGGGCAGGCTCGCTTCGGCAGCCTCCCCCGCCGTTGAAGCCATGCAGAATCTATGGGACGATGCCACCCCCGGTTGTCTTTGATTCCGCCTCGTCTCCGGGCTGTCGCCCGGCGCTGCCCACGGATTGATTCATGTCGGAGTCAAAGCGTCTCGACTGCATCGTCGTCGGCTACAACGAGACCCGCTTCGACGAGTACGAAGCCACCCTCCAGCGCTACGGCCAGGACTCGGAGGCCTACCGGGATCTCAAGTTCAGCTTCGTCGACATCGGCGGGAGGAAGCTGACCTACGCGGAGCTGCTGAATCACGTGTACCGGGAGACGCTCGGCCCGGCGGAGCCACACCGCGACTTCCTGTCCGGAGACCTTCCCAGCCTCGCGGCCGTCTACCTCACCAGCTTCCTGCGCCGCAGGGGGCTCCAGGCCAGCTACATCAACCTTTTCCAGCACGAGAAGCGCGCGCTGGCGGAGCTCCTCGCGCGCAACCCTCGCTGCATCGCCATCACCACCACGCTCTACGTCTTGAATGAGCCGGTGGTGGACATGGTGAAGTTCATCCGCCAGCACAACCCGGACGTCCGCATCGTCGTGGGAGGCCCGCTCATCGCCAACCACTTCCGGCGCTACCAGGGCGACGAGCTGGCCACGGTGCTGGACGACCTGGGCGCCGACCTCTACGTGGTGGAGGGTCAGGGCGAGCTGACGCTGGCGCGGCTCGTCGAGTGCCTGCGGGACGGCGGTGACCTCTCCTCGGTGGCCAACCTCGCCTACGTCGATGAGCGGGGCCCGGTGCGCGCCGGGCGCTATCGGATCAACCCCCGGGTGGAGGAGAACAACCCGCTCGACGAGAACGCCATCGACTGGCGCGCGCTGGCGGACGCCCCGCTGGGGCCGACGCTCCAGACACGCACCGCCCGCAGCTGCGCCTACAGCTGCTCGTTCTGCGCCTACCCCATGCGCGCGGGAAGCCTGACGCTGGCGGGCCTCGACGCCGTCGGGCGTGAGCTGGACGCGATGGCCGAGCTGGGCACGCGCAATGTCGTCTTCATCGACGACACCTTCAACGTGCCGCTCAAGCGCTTCAAGGAGCTGTGCCGGCTGATGATCGAGCGCCGGTACGGCTTCAACTGGTTCTCCTACTTCCGCTGCAGCAACGCGGACGAGGAGTCCGTCGAGCTGGCGGCCCGCAGCGGCTGCCGGGGTGTGTTCCTTGGCATCGAGTCGGGCTCCCCGCGGATCCTGACGAACATGAACAAGGCCGCCAGCGTGGAGAAGTACGCCAACGGGATGAAGTGGCTGCATGGCCACGGCATCCAGACCTTCGCCTCGTTCATCGTCGGCTTTCCGGGCGAGACGGAGGAGACCGTGGAGGAGACCATCGAGTTCCTCCAGCAGACCCGGCCCGACTACTACCGCGCCCAGCTCTGGTACTGCGAGCCAGGGACTCCCGTGGACGCCAAGCGGCAGCAGTATGGAATCTCCGGTCAGGGCTTCAGCTGGCGGCACGCCACCATGGAGAGCCTGGAGGCGATGGACCACATCGACCGGATGTTCCTCACGATCAACGGCTCCACGTGGCTGCCGCAATGGTCTTTCGATTTCTGGATCATCCCGTACATGCTCGGCAGGGGCATGGGGCTGGACCAGTTCAACGTGCTGATGCGGCTCGCGCATCGGCTCCTCGCGCTCGAGATCGCCTACGTGCCGCCGGAGGAGAAGCGCACCCTCCAGGAAGGCTACCTGCGGCAGATGCGTGAGCACGTGCGCCAGTGGGGTGCGCCCTCCCTGGGTGCGCGCTAGCAGGATGGCAGTGACGCCTGGCGGCGGGGCCGGCGGCGAGCCGGTGCGAGCCCAGGCGGAGACCCGGAACTTGCGAGAGTGGGCATGGACGTCTACCGGCTGTCTCCCCAGCAGCAGCGCGTGTGGCGGCTTCAGCGCCACGGCGAGCCGTTCCGCGTCGAGTGTCTGATGCGGCTCGAGGGAGCGCTCCACCAGGACGCCCTCACGCGCGCCCTGGAGCAGCTCGTGGAGCGGCACGAGGTGCTGCGCACGCTGTTTCCGGCCATGCCCGGGCAGAGCGAGCCGGCGCAGGCCGTGGCGCCCCGCGGCGAGGTGGCGTGGGCCACGGTGGACCTGCGCATGCTCGGCCCGGAGGAGCGGGAGCGCCACGCGCGAGCGCACTTCGAAGCGGTGTGCGCGCAGCCGTTCGCGCTCGATTCCGGACCGATGCTGCGCGTGACGCTGGCGACCCTGGACGAGCGGCTGCACCTGCTCGGGCTCATCCTCCCGGCCATGCGCGCGGACGCCGCCACCCTGCGGCTGCTCTGCCGCGAGCTCCAGAGCGCCTACGCAGCGCCCGCGGGCAGGCCCGGGTCCACTTCCGCGCCGCTGCCCTATCTCTCCTTCTCCGAGTGGCAGGGCGAGCTGCTCGCCGAGCGCGCCGAGCCATCAAGCCCCGCCGCGGCCTGGTGGGAGCGGCACTCCCGCGAGGCCCCGAGCGTCGCGCTGCCGCTCGAGCGCCGAGGCGTAGCGCCGCCGTACCGCGTGGAGCGCCACCCCCTCACGCTGCGAGGCGAAGCGCTGGCGTCATTGGAGGGCGCGGCGCATCGCGCCGGGGGCACCCTGGAGGGGCTCGTGCTCGCCACCTGGGCGGCGTTGCTCGGCAAGCTCGCTGGACAGAAGGAGCTCGTGCTCGGCCTGTGGAGCGACGGTCGCGAGCACCCGGAGCTGGCGGAGACCTTCGGGCCGATGGGGCGCTGGCTGCCGCTGCGCTGCGACGTGGCGCCGACGCGGCGCCTCGGCGAGCTGGCCCGGCAGCTTCAGCAGACCCGGAGCGAGCTGCTCGAGTGGCAGCGCTACTTCGTCTGGCCCGTCGAGGAGGGGGAGCCCGTCGCGGGCCGGGACTACCCGGCCTTCGGCTTCGCGTGGGAGGAGGAGGCCGCCGGCGAGCCCGCCGCCTCCGGGTTCCGGGGCGAGCTCCGGCGAGCCTTCGTGGACCGCGCCAAGGTGTCCCTCGCTGGCGCTCACGCGGGCGGCTCGCTGCGCCTCGAGCTCCAGTATGACGCGGGCCTCCTGTCCGAAGCGGACATCCGGCACGTGGCCGCCCAGTTGGAAGCGCTCCTCGAGCATGCGGCCCGCGCGCCGGAGGCACCGCTGGAGGCACTGCAGCCACTGGGGGCCCGCGAGCGCGAGCGGCTCCTGGTGGACTTCAACGCCACGGCACAGCGCATCCCCTCCCGCTGCGTCCACGAGTGGATCTCCGAGGTAGCGGCCCGCCACCCGACCCGTACCGCGGTCGTCTTCGAGGCCCAGTCCCTCACCTATGCCGAGCTCGAGGCCCGGGCCAACCAGCTTGCCCACGCCCTGCGGCGGCGCGGCGCGGGGCCGGAGCGCCGGGTCGGCCTGTTGCTCGAGCGTTCCATCGAGATGGTGGTGGGGATGCTCGGGGCGATGAAGGCGGGGGCCGCGTACGTGCCGCTGGAGCCGTCGCAGCCCCGTCAGCGGCTGATGTACCTGCTGGAGGATCTCCAGGCCCCCGTGCTCCTCACCGAGCGCCGCCGCCTCGGGGAGGTGCCCACACGGGAGGGCTGCGAGGTGCTGTGCATCGACGCTGGCGAGGCGGCGCTCGTCCAGGAGCCCACGCACGCGCCAGACAGCGGCGTCACCCCGGAGAACCCGGCCTACGTCCTGTTCACGTCCGGCTCGACCGGACGGCCCAAGGGCGTCGTGGTGGAGCACCGCCAGCTCCACAACTACCTCGTGAGCATCCTGGAGCGGCTCGAGCTGCCGGAGGACGCCACCTATGCCACCGTCTCGACCTTCTCGGCGGACCTGGGCAACACGGTCATCTTCCCCGCGCTCTGCACCGGGAGCTGCCTGCATGTCATCTCCGCCGAGCGGGCCGCGGATCCGCTCGCGCTGGCGGACTACATGCGGCGGCATCCGATTGACGTCCTCAAGGTCGTCCCGAGCCACCTGCGCGCGCTGCTGAGCGCCGGAGACACGCGGGGGCTGCTCCCGCGGCGGAGCCTCATCCTCGGCGGGGAGGCCAGCCCTCGCGCATGGGTGGAGCAGCTCCAGGCGGCGGCTCCGGAATGCCGCATTCACAACCACTACGGCCCCACCGAGACGACGGTGGGAGTGATGACGTTCCGCTTCGAGCCCGCGCGCCCCTTCGCCGCGGAGACGGCGTTGCCGCTCGAGCGCCCCATCGCCAACACGCGGGTGTACGTCCTGGACGCTCGGCTGAGGCCGGTGCCCGTGGGCATGGCCGGTGAGCTCTACATCGGCGGGGCCGCGCTCGCTCGCGGCTACCTGGGCCGGCCCGAGCTGACAGCCCAGGCCTTCATCCCTGATCCATTCAGCACCGCGCCGGGCGCCCGGCTGTACCGCACCGGAGACCTGGCCCGCCACCTCTCCGATGGCACCCTCGAGCACCTCGGGCGCGCCGACAGCCAGGTGAAGTACCACGGCTACCGCGTGGAGCTCGCGGAGCTGCGCCAGGCGCTCACCCAGCACCCCCAGGTGCGTGACGGCGTCGTGCTGCTGAAGAAGGACGCGAACGGGAGTGAGGTCCTGGTCGCCTACTATGTCGCGCGACAGGAGCTGGAGCCCGAACAGCTCCGCGCCTTCCTGGCGGAGCGCCTCATCAGTGAGGTGCTCCCGAACCTCTACATCCACCTGAAGAAGCTGCCGCTCACCCTCAACGGGAAGGTCCACTACGACGCGCTCCCGTCGATTGAACAGGCCCGGCAGAAGCAGCGGCAGGCCCCCGTCCCCCCGCGCACGCCCGCGGAGGCGACGCTGGCCCGCATCTGGTGCCAGCTCCTCAACCTCAACGAGGTGGGCATCCACGACAACTTCTTCGGCCTGGGCGGCGACTCCATCCTCTGCATCCAGGTCATCTCCAGGGCAAACCAGGCGGGGCTGCGGCTCAGCCCGCGGCAGCTCTTCCAGCACCAGACCATCGCGGGACTGGCCAGCATCGCCTCCGACGCCCCGGCGACTCCCGCCGTGCAGGAGGAGCCGCTGCGCGGCCCCATCCCCTTCACCCCCATCCAGCGGTGGTTCTTCGAGCAGGAGGCGCCGGAGCCCGACGCCTGGTGCATCCTCGTGCCACTCGAGGCACGTCAGCCGCTGGACGTCGCGCGGCTCGAGCAGGCGTTGACCGCCCTGCTCCACCACCACGACGCGCTCAGGCTCCGGGTGAACCGGGGGCCGTCCGGCTGGGAGGCCTCGGTTGCCCCGCCCGACGCACCCATGCCGCTGGAGCGGGTCGACCTCTCGCCGCTCCCAGACGCCGCGCTGGAGGCAGGGGTCCAGCAGGTCGCGCAGCGGCTTCAGCGCAGGCTGAAGCTGGACACCGGCCCCATGGTCGCCGCGGCCTGGCTCGAGCTCGGCGCCCAGCGTCCGGCCCGGCTGCTGATCGCCGCCCACCGGCTGGTGATTGACGGCGTGTCCTGGCGCATCCTGTTCGAGCACCTCAACACGGCCTATGAGCAGCTCGTCGAGCAGGGCCGGTGCGAGCTGCCCCCGAGAACCAGCTCGCTCAAGACGTGGGTCGAGCAGCTGCAACGCCATGCGACTTCCGGCGCGCGCGAGGAGCTGGCGCACTGGAGCAGCATGGCCGCGCCGGCCGCCCTCCTCCCCGTGGACAGGCGCGAGGCCACCCTCCCGCTCACGCTCGAGCGAAGCCTGGCCTTCTGCCTGACTCCGGAGGAGAGCCAGGCGCTCCTCCGCGACTTGCCGGAGCGGCACCGGTCCGAGCTCGGGGAGCTGTTGATTGCCGCGCTCGCGAAGGCGCTGTGCGGCTGGTCCGGCCAGCAGGCGCTGCTGCTCGACCTGGAAGGCCATGGACGGGAGGACCTGTTCGACGGAGTGGACCTCTCCCGGACGGTGGGGTGGTTCGCGTCGCTGTACCCCGTCCTGCTCACCCCGGCGCCGGGCGCCGACATGGGGGCGACGGTCAAAGCGGTGAAGGAGCAGCTGCGCTCGGTGCCCCACCGGGGCATCGGCCATGGGGTGCTGCGCTACCTCGGTAGCGAGCCCGACGCCCACGCCCTGGCGCAGCGCCCGCGAGCCGAGGTGCTCTTCCGCTACGTCGGCCAGTACCACCTGGACAGCCGCTGGCTCACCGTGAAGGACCCCGCGGAGCCCCAGGCGCCGACGCGCCGGCACAAGCTGGCTGTCGTCGCGGGGGTGGCCGAGGGACAGCTGCGCATCACCTGGTTCTTCAGCGAGGCGATGTACCACCGGGCCACGCTCGAGGACCTCGCCGGCCGCTACACCGCGGTCCTGCGCGCGCTGATTGCTGGCGATGACCTCCAGGCCCAGCCTGCCTACACTCCCTCCGACTTCCCCCTGGCGGGACTCGATCAGCAGAAGCTCGACAAGCTCCTTGCCCGCCTCAAGAAGTAGTCTCCCGAAGACACTCGCCTCGTTTCAGGAGTCGTCCCCGATGTCCCCTCCACCGCTCAGCGCCGAGCTCTTCAACGGACACCTCGCCGCGGTCGCCATCTCCGCCATGAACGAGCTGGGCCTGCTGGACGCGCTTGATCGCGCCGGGGTGCTGCACCTGCCCAGCTGGGCGGAGCAGCACCAGCTGCACGCGATGACGGTCGACAGCCTGATGGAGGTCCTCGCCCTCTATGAAATCGTCACGTGCTCGGCCGATGGGACGGCCCGGCCTGGCAAGCACTTCGCGGACATCCTGAGGACGAAGGGCTACTTCACCTGGCTCACCTCGGGGTACGGCCGCCTCTTCCAGAACCTGAGCGGCACCATCCCCCTGGCAGCCCGGACGCAGGGCTTCATCGAGCGGGACGGCCGCGCCATCGCCCTGGGGGGACGGGATTACGGTCGCCAGTTCGTGGACGAGCAGTTCGACCACGTCCTGCGGATGCACGACTTCCGGGTGGTGGCGGACCTTGGCTGCGGCAGCGCGGAGCGGCTCATCGGCATGGCCCGCCGCTACCCCGCCGAGGGCATCGGCATCGACATGAACCCGGGTGCCATCGAGCTGGCGGCCCGGGGCATCCAGGAGGCGGGCCTCGAGCACCGCATCGGGCTCGTCCTGAGTGATTTGCGGACGCTGGAGCCGTCTCCGCGCCTGGACCGGGTGGATCTGCTCACCAGCTTCTTCAACGGGCACGACCTGTGGCCGCGAGAGGCCTGCCTGGCCGTGCTCGAGCGGCTCAAGCAGGTCTTCCGCAACGTCACGCGCTTCCTGCTGTGCGACACCTACCGCGCGGAGCCGTTCACCACCATCTCCGGGGTTCCCATCTTCACGCTGGGGTTCCACGTCACGCACGCCGCCATGGGCCAGTACATCCCCACCCGCGCGGACTGGTTGGAGCTGCTGGAGGAGGCGGGCTGGCAGTGCAACGGTGTCCATGAGATCGGGATTCCGTACAGCGCCATCTTCGACCTGTCCCCCGTACGCCGCACGGGGCGCCATGACTGACGGGAGCGGCGGAACGCGCCAGCCGGGTGGAGAGCCCGGAGCGGTGCCCCTGCTGGACTTCGTGACGAAGCTGCGCCAGCTCGACGTGAAGCTCTGGCTCGAGCAGGAGCAGCTGCGCTGCAGCGCGCCCAGGGGAGTGCTCACCGGAGAGCTGCGCGCGTCCATCAGCGCCCGGAAGGCCGAGCTCACCGCGCTGCTGCGCGAGGCGCGGACCTCGACCCGCGCGGTCGCCTCCGGCATTCCCAGGGCCCCGAGGACCGCGGAGCTCCCGCTCTCCTTCGCGCAGCAGCGCCTCTGGTTCTTCGAACAGCTCGAGCCCGACAGCCCGGTCTACAGCGTCGCCAGCGCCCTGCGCCTGCGGGGCGAGCTCGACGTGCGCGCGCTCGAGGCGGCCTGCACCGGGCTGCTCCACCGGCACGAGAGCCTGCGCACCACCTTCCAGAGCGTGGAGGGACGGCCCTTCCAGGTCATCGCCCCGCCCGCGCCCCACCCGCTCCCGGTGCTCTCGCTGGAGGCCCACCCGCCCTCCGAGCGGGAGGCAGTGGCCCGCCGGCTGGCCGAGGAGGAGGCGCGGCGTCCCTTCTCGCTGACCCGGGGGCCCCTGCTCCGGACGACGCTGCTGCGGCTGGCTCCGGATGAGCACGTCCTGCTGCTGACGCTGCATCACATTGTCACGGACGCATGGTCCGACCTCGTGCTCAACCGCGAGCTGGCCATGCTCTATGCCGCGGCACGGGCCGGCGTTCCCGCGAACCTGCCGGAGCTGCCCATCCAGTACGCGGACTTCGCGCTCTGGCAGCGGCAGTGGCTCCAGGGCGAGGTGCTCCAGGCGCAGCTCGACTACTGGCGGCGCCAGCTCGCCGACAGCCCGTCGGTCCTCGAGCTGCCCACGGACCGCCCGCGCCCGCCGACGCAGACCTACCGCGGTGACCGGTACAGCTTCCTGCTCCCGCCGGAGCTCGTCGCCGGGCTCAAGGCCCTCTCCCAGCGTCATGACGCCACGCTCGCGATGACGCTGCTGGCGGGCTTCGCGGCCCTGCTTCATCGCTACACCGGCCAGGAGGACCTGCTGATCGGCTCGCCCATCGCCGGCCGCCGTCACGTGGAGACCGAAGGCCTGCTCGGGTTCTTCGTCAACACGCTGGTGCTGCGCGCCCGCCCCTCGGCCCGGAGCACGTTCCCGCAGCTGCTGGCCGGCGTCCGGGAGACGTCCCTGGGCGCCTACGCGCATCAGGACCTCCCGTACGAGTACCTGCTGGAGAAGCTCCAGCTCACGAGAGACCTCAGCCGGAACTCGCTCTTCCAGGTCATGTTCGGAATGGCGCCCGGCGGCGAGGCCGACGCGTCGCTGCCGGGCCTGTCGGTCGAGCCGCTGGAGGTCGCGAGCAAGACGGCGCACTTCGACCTGATCATCGAGTTCGAAGAGCACTCGAGCGGACTCATCTGCCGGCTGAAGTACAACACCGACCTCTTCGACGTGAGCACCATCGGCCGGATGGAGCAGCACCTGCGGCGGCTGTTCGAGTCCGTCGCCGCGGAGCCGGAGCTCCGTCTGGCGGACATCCCGCTGCTGCCTCCCGAGGAGGAGCGGCGGGTGCTGGTGGAGTGGAACGCGACCCGGGCCGACTTCCCGGCCGACACGCCCATCCACGAGCTCATCGAGGCGCAGGCGGCCCGCACCCCCGAGGCCCCGGCGGTGATGGTGGCGTGCGCGGAGGGCCACGGCACCGCCGATCTCCCGCCGATGTCCTACGGCGAGCTCGACGCCCGCTCCAACCAGCTCGCCCGGTACCTGCGCTCACTGGGCGTGGGCCCGGAGGTCCGGGTGGCGCTCTGCTTCCGCCGCTCGCCCGAGGCCCTGGTGGCCATCCTCGCCGTGCTCAAGGCCGGCGGTGTCTACGTCCCGCTCGATCCGCAGTACCCCCGGCAGCGGCTCGCGTTCGTCCTCGAGGACACGAAGCCGCGCGTGCTGCTCACCCAGCGCGCGCTGCTCGACGTGCTCCCACCTCCGGGGGAGACGCGGGTGGTGTGCCTGGACCTGGAGTGGGAGCGCATCTCCCAGGAGCGCGCCGCCAGGCTGGAGCGCAACGTCTCCCCGGACAACCTCGTCTACATCATCTACACGTCAGGCTCGACGGGGCAGCCCAAGGGCGTGATGATCTCCCACCGGGGCCTGCAGCTCTCGAATACGGCGCGGCTCCACTACTACCGCGCGCCCGCGCGCCGCTACCTCCTGCTCTCGTCGTTCGCCTTCGACAGCTCGGTGGCCGGCATCTTCTGGACGCTGTGCCAGGGCGGGCTGCTCGTGCTGCCCGAGGTGGACCTCCAGCAGGACACGGTGGAGCTGGTCCGGTGCATCGACCGGGTGCGGATCACCCACCTGCTCTGCGTGCCGACCTTCTACCAGCAGCTGGTCGAGGCGGCTCCGGCGGGACGGATGCGCTCGCTGGAGGTGGCAATCGTCGCGGGCGAGACGATGCCCCACGAGCTGATCAGCACCCACCTGGAGCGCTTCCCGCACGCGGGCCTCTTCACCGAGTACGGAGCGACCGAGTCCTCCGTCTACACCACCATCCACCAGTACGAGCCGGGCGGGCTCCGTGGGCGCGTGCCCGTGGGGCGGCCGGTGGAGAACAACGAGATTCATGTCCTGGATGCCGGGATGCGGCCGGTGCCCATCGGGGTGAAGGGGGAGATTTATCTGGGCGGCGTCGGGGTGGCTCGGGGATACCACCGGCGCCCGGAGCTGACGGCGGCGAGCTTCGTGCCCCACCCGTTCAGCCAGGAGCCGGGAGCGCGGCTCTATCGCACCGGGGACCTGGGCCGCCTGCGCGCGGACGGCGTGCTCGAGTTCCTCGGCCGCATTGATCAGCAGGTGAAGGTCCGCGGGTATCGCATCGAGCTCGAGGAGATTGAAGCGGCACTGGCGCAGCACCCCGCCGTCCAGGCCAACGCGGTCTCGGTCCGGGAGGACCTCCCCGGCAACGCGCGGCTGGTCGCGTACGTCGTCGCTCGCGCCGGCACACCGGCCATTGCCCCGGAGGGCACGCCCACCGAGGACGCGCAGCGCCACCGCGTCTCGCAGTTCCGGACGATGTACGACCAGCTCTACGGCCATGCCGAGGAGTTCTCGAGCGAGGACCCCTCGGTCAACCACCGCATCTGGATCGACACCTACGACCACGCGCCCATCCCGGTGGAGGTCATCCACGAGGTCGTGGACGACACGGTCCAGCGCATCCTCGCGCTGAAGCCGCGGCGGGTGCTCGAGATTGGCGTGGGCACCGGGCTGCTGCTCCTGCGCATCGCCCCCAGGGTCGACCGCTACCTGGGCGTGGACTTCTCGGAGGTGGCGTTGGAGCGGCTGCGCACGCTCCTGACACGCTCCCCTCCCCTGCCCGGCGTCTCGCTGATGCAGGGTGCGGCGCACGAGGTCGACCGGATTCGCGAGGAGCCGTTCGATGTCGTCGTCATCAACGAGGTCAGCCAACACTTCCCCTCGCTGGACTACTGCGTCGGGCTCCTGGAGAAGCTGGTGCCGCTGGTGCGCCCGGGCGGGCAGATCTTCGTCGGCGGCGTGCGCCCGCTGCCCCTGCTGGAGCTGTTCCACACCACGGTGCAGTTCCACCGCGCCAGCGACGAGGTCGGCCGCGAAGCCCTCCAGCGCGCCGCGCGCGAGAACCTGGCCGGCGACAAGGACCTGTGCATCGACCCGGAGTTCTTCCGGGCGGTGCGCGAGCACGTCCCCGCGCTGAGCCAGGTGTGGATGCAGCTGAAGGGGGGCCGCTACCGCAACGAGCTGACCCGCTTCAAGTACGACGTCTTCTTCGAGGTGAACGGCCCGCGCGAGGAGCCACTCGAGGTGGAGTGGCTCGACTGGCGGGAACGGCGGCTCACCCTCGAGGAGGTCCGCGCGAGACTCGCGAGGGAGGCCCCGGCGGTGCTGTCGCTGACGAACGTGCCCAACGCGCGCCTGGCCCACGAGCGGCAGGCCATGGCGCTGCTCGCGGCCGCCGGAGGGCCCGCCACGGTGGGCGAGCTGCGGCGGACCCTGGCGGCGCTCCCGCCCGTCCCCGCGGAGGACCCGGAAGACTTCCGGGCGGCCGCGGAGAAGCTGGGCTACGACGTGGTCATCGACTGGGCCGGCGATGGCCGGGACGGCGCGTTCAACGCCGTCTTCCATCGCCGCCCGTGCCAGCGCCTCGAGGTGGTCCGTCCGAAGCCCGACGGGGGCCGCCCGCCTGGCGAGGACTGGAGCAGGTACGGCAACGATCCGCTCCGGGAACAGTCCCGGCGCGCGCTCGTCCCCGCGCTGCGTGACTTCCTCCAGAAGCAGCTGCCGGCCTACATGGTGCCCACGGCGTTCGTCCTGCTGGACGCCCTGCCGCTCAACCCCAATGGCAAGGTGGACCGCAAGGCGCTCCCGGCGCCGGAGGCGACCCCTCAGCGGCCTGACGAAGGCTTCGTCCCGCCGCGCAATCCGGTGGAGGAGCGCCTGGCAACCCTCTGGGCCCAGGTGCTGCGGCGGGAGCGCGTTGGCGTCCAGGACAACTTCTTCGACCTGGGCGGCGATTCGATTTTGAGCGTGCAGATCGTCGCACGGGCCACCCAGGCCGGGCTGAGGCTCACCGCCCGGCAGATGTTCGCGCACCAGACCATCGCCGAGCTGGCGGCGGTGGTGGGCTCGGCGCCTGTCGCCGCGGCGGAGCCGGAGCTCGTGACGGGCGAGGTGCCGCTGACGCCCGTGCAGCACTGGTACCTGCGCCAGCGCCCGGTAGCCCCCCACCACTTCAACCAGGCGGTGATGCTCGTCGTCCGCGAGCCGCTGCGCCTGGAGTGGCTGGAGCAGGCCGTGCGCCACATCCTGCGCCACCACGACGCGCTTCGCATGCGCTTGGAGCAGACCGGCTCCGGCTGGTCGCAGCGCTGCGCGCCCCCCGAGGAGCGGGCGGTGGTGGAGAGCTTCGACCTGGGCGGCCTGCCCCCGGAGCAGCAGCGCCCCGCGCTGGAAGCCGCCGCCGCCGGCCTCCAGGAGCGCCTGAGCCTGGAGCAGGGGCCCCTGTTGAAGGTCGCCCGCTTCGGGCTGGGCCCCGGCGAGCCGGAGCGGCTGCTGCTGATTGCCCACCACCTGGTGGTGGACGGGCTCTCCTGGCGCATCCTCCTGGAGGATCTCCAGACCGCGTACCAGCAACTGCGTGAGGGGCGCGGGCTCAGCCTCCCGGACAAGACCACTTCCTACCAGCGCTGGGCACGGCGGCTCGTCGAGTACGCACGCACGCCCGTGGCCTCCCTGGACTTCTGGCGGCGGCTCCCGACCTCGGGCATCCCCCCGCTTCCGGTGGACCTCGCCGCCCCTGGCCCGTCCGCCCGGACGGTGGGGGCTTCCCGCACCCTGTCCCGCACGCTCGGCGCCGAGGAGACGCGGGCGCTCCGGCAGGAGGTGCTCAAGGCCTTCCACTGCGAGATCAACGACGTCCTGTTGACCGCGCTGGCGTCAGCGCTCGCGGCCTGGACCGGGGGGCGCCGCTGGCTCGTCGACCTCGAGGGGCACGGCCGTGAGCCGCTCTTCGACGACGTGGAGCTGTCACGGACGGTGGGCTGGTTCACCTCGCTGTTCCCGGTGGTGCTCGAGCACGGAGGGGGCGAGCTGCTCGACACGCTCGAGGCCGTCAAGGCCCGGCTGCGGAGCATCCCGAACCGGGGCATCGACTACGGCATCCTGCGCTACCTGCGCGAGAGCGCGGCGGAGCAGGCCCCGGCGCTCGAGCCGGAGCTCGTCTTCAACCATCTCGGCCAGTTCGACCAGGTCTTCTCCAGCGACGCGCTCTTCCGGCCGGCCGACGAGTCGGTGGGGCCCACCCTCAGTCCCCGCGCACAGCGCCCGCACCTGCTCGAGGTCAACAGCCTCGAGCACGGGGGGCAGCTGCGCGTGAACTGGACGTACAGCCCGGAGCTTCACCGCGAGGAGACCGTCGAGCGGCTCTCCGGGCACTTCCTCGAAGCGCTGAGGGGGCTCGTGGCGCTCGCCCGGGCAGGGGGCGCGCGGCGGCCCACCCCGGCCGACTTCCCACTCGCGCGCGTGGACCGCCCGGGCCTGGAGCGGCTCCTGGCGAATCGCGGCCCCGTGGAGGACGTGTACCCGCTGGCGCTCTCGCAGCAGGAGATGTTCGAGGAGACCCGGGCACGTCCGGGGACGTGGGCGTACTTCATCCAGATCTCCGGACGCATCTCGGGCGCCTTCTCGCCAGACCTCTTCGAGCAGGCCTGCCAGCGTGTCATCGACCGCAACCCGGTGCTGCGCAGCGCGGTGGTGTTCGAGGGCGTGAGCGAGCCACACCAGGTGGTCCAGCGCGAGGCCCGGCTGTGCGTCGAGCGGAGCGATGCGACGCGCCTGCCACCGGAGCGCCGTACCGAGGAGCTGGAGCGGCTGCTCGAAGGCGGCCCGCGCAGCTTCGAGCTGGAGCAGCCTCCGCTCATGCGGCTGGCGCTCGTCCAGCTCGCGCCAGAGCGCTACCAGCTCGTCTGGAGCACCCACCACGGAATGCTGGACGGCTGGTGCATGTCCCTGCTGCTCCAGGAGGTCTTCACCCTGTACAAGTCCCTCGAGCGCGGGACGGGGATGGACCTGCCACCGCGTCCTCCCTTCCGGGAGGTGCTCCGCTGGTTGGGACGCCAGGAGGTCTCCAGGGCCGAGGCGTACTGGCGCCGCGAGCTCTCGGGGCTCGCCCTCCCTGGCCCGGTGGAGCGGGCGGAGGAGCCCAGCGAGTGGCGGTGGGCGGAGCGACGGGCGCGGCTGTCGAGGGAGGGCACCGAGGCGCTCTCGCGGATGGCGCGGCGTCAGCGGCTCACGCTGAACACCCTGGTCCAGGGCGCATGGGCCCTGGTGCTCGCACGCGCCAGGCGCAGCGAGGAGGTCTGCTTCGGAGCCACCTCGGTGGTGCGCCCCGCGGAGGTGCCCGGCGTCGAGGACATCATCGGGCCCCTGCTCAACACCCTCCCCCTGCGCGCGCGGCTGGAGCCGCTGACGCCCGCGGTGGACTGGCTCCGGGCCCTGCAGGCCCGCCAACAGGAACAGCGTCCGTTCGAGCACGTCCCCCTCTCCGCCCTGCGCCGCTGGGCCGGCGTACCGGACGGCGCGCCCCTGTTCCACAGCGTCGTCCGCTTCCAGAACTACCCGATGCAGTTCGCCGTCGAGCAGCTCCAGCTCGGGTTCACGTTCGACCGGATGCGGGTGATCGACCGCTGGCCGTACCCCCTCGCGCTGGTCGTGGTCCCCGGCGAGCGCCTGGGCATCGAGCTGGGCCACCGGCTCGATAGCGTCGGGACGGAGCAGGCCCGGCTCCTGCTGGAGGACTTCCAGCGGCTGCTGGCGCGCCTGACGGAAGCGCCCGAGCAGCGGCTCGCCGCGCTGATGGAGGCCCCATGACGGCGCTGCCCACCCCCTCCCCACGCACCGGAGCTCCCATGAAGGTGTGCCTCATCGCGCTTCCCTGGTCCATGTACCGGCATCCCTCCGCCGCGCTCGGAGCGCTCTCGGCCTTCCTGCGCCAGCAGGAGCCGGGCGTGGAGGTCACGACGCGCTCGGAGTTCCTCGAGGCCGCGCTGGCCATCGGGGTTCCGCTCTATGACCGCATCTCCCAGGCCTTCTCGCTCGGCGAGCTGCTCTATGCCGCCCTCCTGTTCCCGGAGCGCAAGGAGCACGTGCGCGCCTACTTCGGCGAGCGCATGGCGGAGCTGGCCGGCCCGCTCGATGGCCCGGGTGGAGGGTTGCTGGACGCGGCGCTCCGGGGCCCCGAGCCTACCTGGGAGTCCGCCTTCGATGGGCTGCTCGGGCGGCTGGACGCCCACCTGGACCGGGCGGTGGAGGCCATCGCCGGGCAGTACCAGCTGGTCGGCCTGACCACCTGCTTCGGCCAGCTCTTCGCGAACCTGGCCTTCGGTCAGCGGCTCGCGCGGCGCTCGCCGGGAACCCGCATCCTCCTCGGCGGTTCGACCGTCTCCGAGAAGGTCGGCCCGTCGCTCCTGAAGGAGTTCGACTTCCTCGACTACGTCATTCAAGGCGAGGGGGAGCAGCCGCTGACGGCGCTCGTCCGCAGGCTCCGGGAGGGCCGCGCGGACATGAGCGGGCTCAAGGGCATCCTCTCCCGCGAGACGGCCGCCGCTCACGAGAACGGCGCGCCGCTGTGGGAGGTCTCGAACATGGACGAGCTCCCTCTGCCCGACTACGACGAGTACGCGGCGAAGGCCGAGCGGGCCAACCTGCTCTGGCTCATCACCATCGAGGGCTCTCGCGGGTGCTGGTGGGACCGGACCAAGCGCAGCGGCAACCCCAAGAACACCTGCTACTTCTGCAACCTGAACGTGCAGTGGAACGGCTACCGCCAGAAGGGCGCGGAGCGGCTCGCGTCGGAGGTCGTCGCGCTCAACGAGCGCTACGCCAACAACGTCCTGTTCTTCCTCGACAACATCATCCGGAGCAAGGGCATTGACGAGCTGGCCCAGCGGCTGATCGACACCCGGAAGGACTTCATCATCTTCTACGAGATGCGGGCGAACGTGCGGCCCTACGAGCTGCTCCTGCTCCACGAGGCCGGGCTGCGCTTCGTGCAGTTCGGCATCGAGAGCCTCTCGTCCAGCTACCTCGACCGCATCGGCAAGGGCACCTCGGTCATCGCCAACCTCCAGGTGATGAAGCTCTGCCACGAGCTGGGCATCACCAACGGGGCCAACCTGCTGACCCACTTCCCCGGGGGCACCGCCCAGGAGGTGGAGGAGACCCAGCGGACCCTCCTCGAGTATGCGCTGGCCTATGAGCCGCTCAACCCAAACCCCTTCTGGCTGGGACGCGGCTCGACGCTGGATGCCCTCCGGAAGGAGTACGGGCTCACCCGCATCCGCAACGCGGACTTCTACCGCGTGGGGCTGCCGGAGCGGGTGTACGAGCAGCTGGCGCTGATGGACCTCTCGTTCGACAGCCCCACCCAGCCCGTGGACTGGAGCGGCGTCTATCAGGCCTGCAAGGTGTGGAGCGGCGCGTACGCAGCGGCCCGCCAGACGGAGTACCGGCACCTGCTGTCGTATCTGGACGGAGGCACGTCCCTGCGCATCTACGATGCCCGCTCCGGCCAGCTCCAGAACACGGTGCTGCGCGGGCCCGCGCGCGACGTCTACCTGTACTGTCTGGAGATCCGCAAATGGGAGGAGCTCCGCGCGCGCTTCGTCGACACGGGGCGCATGAGCGTGGAGGAGCTGCGTGGGCTGCTCGACGGCTGGAACGCGCTGCGCCTGCTCTACCGGGAGGGCGAGCGCTTCGAGGCGAGCCGCTTCCTGGCACTGGCCCCCGCCTTCACCCCCCAGATGGCGGCGCGACGCATTCGCGAGTCGCACGAGGCGGAGCAGCGGGAGCGCTCCCGGCCGGGCGGGAGCGAGGGTGAGCCGCGCCGCCCCGCGGTGGCGCTGCCGGTGGCCTGAGCAGCACCGGGCCTCGCCCGTCGGCGGGCCCGCTCACAGCTTCAGGGTGGCGTGGGTGGAGAACCTGACGTTGGTGGTCGTCCAGGGCGGCATCCGGGAGAGCACCGCGTCGACTTCCGGCGACCGGGCGCTGAAGTAGTCCTCGAACTCCAGCGGCACGGGCTCCTGGCCCGCGAGCCGCAAGGAAATCTCCCACCCCGCATCCGGCGCACCGAGCAGCTCCAGGACCTGGGCGCCGTCCGAGGGAGGGAGCTCCTCCGACAGCGACCAGCCCCGGAGCACGCCCGCCGGAATCGTCACGCGCGAGAGATAGTCGGCTCCCGCGGGAAAGCGGAGCCGGACGGTCCGGCTCGCGGTGGCCTCGTCGAAGCGCGACTCGAGCACCTCCACGCGGGGCTCCAGCAGCTCCAGCGAGGAGGCGGGCCGCCCGTACCGGAGCCGGGCTCCGGGCAGGCCCTGGACGGAGCGCAGGTCGCCGAAGGCCGAGAGCGCCCCGCGCGCGTCGGGGTGGTCCCAGCTCGAGAAAAGCAGCTGGGTGCCGGCATCGCTCTGGCGGTGCTCCAGCCACATCCGCTTGGGATGCTCGGGCGTATACGGGGCGCTCGATGCGATGGCCCCCAGGAGCAGCGCGCCCCCGAGGGCGCTCGCGGCCAGGGGCACCCCGAGCCGCTCGCCCTCCAGGACAGGCGCAAGCCCCAGCAGCGCCCCGGCGGCCACCGGCAGCGCGGCAATCAAGGCGATCAGCGGATCCGCCGGGAATGGGAGCGGGAGCCGGCCCGCGACAGGAATGAAGAGGTCCAACAGCGCGCTGCTGGCGTTCAGGGTGAGCAACATCCCCGCCGCCCAGCCCGCGTAGAGCACGAGGGCCCGCAGCCGCGGGGGGACGCTGGCGGCCGCGGCCAGCCCGAGCGCGCCGCCCAGCACCCACCCGAGCGCGAGGTAGGCGGTGCCGAGCCCGGCGGCCTGCGCCGCCACCAGGAGGCACAGCCACACCCACAGGCCGCCGCTCCAAGCCGCGAGGACCCGCTGCGCCGGAGGAATACCCCGGGCCACCCACCGGCGCTGCCAGAGCCAGCGCGGCAGCAGCGCACCGGCCAGGGACAGCGCGCCGAAGCCCGCGGAAGCAAGCCACGGCGTGGCGTACCAGCCGTGTGGCCGGCCGAGGACGTAGGGGGGGACGAGCGAGAGTGCGACGGGCACCAGCAGCGCGAGCGTCAAGGAGAGCAGCGCAATCCCCCCACCCGCGGCAATCCGCCCGGGCGCCACCCGCGCGCGGCGTGCGGCGAAGACGGTGGCCACGGCGGCGAGCCCCCCCGCCACGATGGCCCATGCCGCGGCGGCGCCAGGCCCATAGGCCACCAACCAGCGCCCCCACACATCGAAGAAGACGGGAGGGGCTCCGGCCTCCGGCGCTCGCAGCGGCTGCCCCGCGAGCTCGCGCGTGACAGCGAGGGCGTTGTCCCCCATGTGCTGCAGACTGCCTGGCTCGAGCCGCGCCAGGCGGTCCAGCGCGGAGTGGATGGCATGGCCATCCCGGAAGAACGCGACGTCCAGCCCGGGGAGGCCCGCCTGCCGGTACACGAGGCCATCCGTGGCGGCCGGGATGAGGTCATGCGCGAAGAGGTCCTGGCCGAGCACGTTCCCCTCGGGACGGGGCGCGGCGCGGGCGTAGGCCTCCAGCAGCCACGGACTGCCAGGCCCTGCCTGGAAGAGGACGGACTGCCCGCCCATCCCGGTCGCCTCGAGGTTGACGAAGCCGCGCACGTCCCGCGCCCACCGGTGCCGGAGGAAGCCCGCGGAGCCGCAGAGGCAGTACTCCTCGGCGCCGTTGAGGTTGAAGAGCACCGTGTTCTCGAGCGGAGGGCCGCTCGCGAGCGCCCGCGCCACCTCCACGAGCGCGGCGGTGCCGGCCGCGTCGTCCGCCGCGCCGGAGGACTCGGGTGTCGAGTCATAGTGCGCGGAGAGGAGCAGCGCGTCCGGTCTCCGCCCCGCGAGGCGGGCCACGACGTTCTGGGTGCGGTAGGCAACCATGGTGTCGCCATCGAGGTACGTCCCCGTGACGTCCTGGAGCTCCGCCTCCACTCCCGGCATGGCGCGGAGCAGGCCAAGCAGGTGCTCGGCGGCCTTGCGGTGGCCCGGCATCCCCGGCACGCGCGGGCCAATCTCCTCGGAGAGAACGCGGACGACGGCCGCGGCGCGGGCCTCCGAGAACTCGCTGGGAGGCGCCTCCGCGGGCCGGGGCATGGGCAGGCGGTCCGTCACCCCATTCAGCGCGAGCAGCACCGTGGTCAGCCCGAGCCCGGTGAGCCAGGCACGGAGCCCGCCTCTCCTCTCCGATATCTTCTCGGGCACGCTCACGTCGCTCTCATCGGGGCCACGGCGGGCGCGCTCGGCCAGACGCCCCGACAGCTCGCGCCGCGGGCCTCGGAGGTTAATGGACGCGCCCTCTCGGGGACAAGCTATAGTCCGGACAACCCCGACAGATGTCCCACGCCGCCGCGCTCGCCCTGGCCGTTGTCCTCACCCTGCTCTCGCCGCTCGTTGCCGGCGCGAACGAGGACGGCCGTGCGCTCCAGGCCCGGCGCGTGACGGAGCGGATCGCGCTCGACGGCAGGTTGGACGAGCCCGCCTGGGTCGACGCCATCCCCTTCGACGCCTTTCTCCAGCGCTTCCCCCTGGAGGGTGCGCCACCCAGCGAGCGCACCGTGGTGCGCGTGATGTACGACGAGCGCAACCTCTACGTGGGGTTCACCTGCTTCGACTCGAAGCCCGCCCTGCTCAACCGGAAGCTCGGGCGGCGGGACAGCCCTCCCCCGTCGGACACCGTCGAGGTGGCCATCGACTCCGTGAACGATCGCCGGAGCGCCTACGTCTTCGGGGTGAACGCGGGCGGAGTGCTCTTCGACTCGCTCGTCCAGGACGACGGCACCGTCTCCTCCGAGTGGGACGCGGTCTGGGACGCCGCGGTCCAGACGCTGCCGGGCGGCTGGTCCGCCGAGCTGCGCATCCCGCTGAACATCCTCCGCTTCACCGAGGCCGACCTCCAGACGTGGGGGTTCCTCGCCCGGCGGAGGCTGGCACGCACGAACGAGGAGATGGCCTCCGCCCTCGTCCCCCGCACCGGCAGCGGTCAGATATCGCGGTTCGGCACGCTCGAGGAGCTGAGGCAGCTCAGGCCCCGCCCCCAGCTGGAGCTCAGCCCCTACCTGGCGGCCCGCGCCGCGCGCGAGCCGCAGTTCTCGGACCCCACCCGCCCCGACCCGCGGCTGCTCAATCCCTCGATGGACGTCGGGTTGGACCTCAAGGCGGCCCTCTCCAGCGAGCTGCTGCTGGTCGCCACGCTCCACCCCGACTTCGGCCAGGTGGAGGCGGACCAGCTCATCCTCGACCTGTCCAATGTCGAGCCCTACTTCCCGGAGAAGCGGCCCTTCTTCGTGCAGGGGCTGGAGCTCTTCCAGCCGCCGCCCAGCGGCAACGGCGGCGTGTCGGCGCAGCAGCTCTTCTACTCACGCCGCATCGGCCTGGAGACGCCCATCCTGGCGGCCACCAAGCTGACCTGGTCGGTGACGCCGCGGCTCGACGTGGCGTTGCTGGACGCCTATGTCCTCGGCACGCGCGCACCCGAGTTCGACGAGGCCACACCGGACCGGCGGTTCCGCCTGGGCCTGCTCCACTTCGGACCCGCGAACGCGCTGCCACGCGCGCCCCAGATTCCCGCGAACTTCCTGGTGGCGGTCACCCGCTGGCGGCCCCGGGAAGGCATGACGGTGGGCGGCCGGGTGGCGCTGGCCACCCCCTTCACCAGCACGTGCACCGACGAGGACGCCGCCCGCCCCGAGGCGCAGCAGCCGCTCGGCTGCGTGGCGCAGGGGGGCAACACAGGGGCCCTCGAGTGGGACCTTCGGAGCGCGGGCTCCGAGTGGGTGCTGGCCGGCCAGCTCCTTGGCTCGCAGACCGTCGGCGGGCCACCGCGGCGGCTCCTGAGCGACGGAACGCCCCTGGCCCGGGGGGACACCGGCCTGGGGGCCTACGTCATGGCGGGAAAGCTGGGCGGCGAGCCGTTCCGGTTCGACGTCTCCTACCGGTACAACAGCCCCACGCTCGAGCTCAACGCCGCGGGCTACCTGCCCAGCCAGAACGAGCATTCGGCGGCCGTCTACCTGCGCTACACCCGGCCGAACGGCCTTGGCCTGTTCCCCTCCTTCGATGCCTATGTGCTCGCCAACGGCACGTGGACCGCGGACGGCCGGGGCATCGACCGGGTCCGCCGGGTGGGTGCGGGGGTCAACGCGGTCCTCCCGGGCTTCCACGAGGTGGGGCTGGAGGTGGGCAACCTCGATCCGCGCTTCGACACCCGGGAGATTCCCGGCACGGGAATCCCCTACCAGCGCGCGGGCCTCCACTACCTCAGCCTCCTCGCCGAGACGAACCCGCACCGGCCCCTGTCCTTCTCCCTGGACGGCGTCCTCCGGTACACCCCCTGGCCCACGGCCTCGCGCGGGGCGCTGGGCTGGCTGGCGGATGCGGGCCTCACCTACCGCCCGGATGATCGCTTCGAGGCGAAGCTCCTGGTCAGCACGGAGCTGGCGCCGAGCGGCCCGCGCTGGGTCGACCCGGGTGAGGACGCGCCCGTCTTCGGCGCGCTGACCGCCCAGAGCCTCTCGTTCATCCTCCGGCTGCAGTGGGTGCTCACGCCGCGGCTGACGCTGCAGGGCTACGCGCAGCAGTTCACCAACCTCGGCAGGTATGACGGCTTCTTCCAGGGAGTGCCCGGAGAGGACTCGCGCATCCGGCTCTCGGACCTCGTGCCGGTGGAGTACGGGGGCAGTCCGGACTTCCACGGCTCCGCGCTGAACCTGAACCTGGTGCTGCGCTGGGAGTACCGACTGGGCTCACTCCTCTACCTCGTCTACACCCGCTCCCAGCTCGAGGCGCCGGGCACGCCACTGCCCCGGACGGTGCGCCCCTCGGGCCTGCCGAGTGGACCGACAACCGACGTCGTGCTGGTGAAGTGGTCCTACTTCTGGGCCGGCTGAGCCCCTAGAGGTCGAACTCCTCGCGCTCTTCTCCGCTCGCCGGAGACGCAGAGGGCTCGCCGGCGGCCCAGCGCAGCGCCTCGAGCTTCCGTGCGAGCTGCTCCACCGTCACCAGCTCGAAGAGGCTCCGCAGCGGCAGGTCCACGCCCAGGGCCTCCCGCATCCGGGAGTGGACGCGGATGGCGAGCAGCGAATGGCCGCCCAGCTCGAAGAAGCTCTCATCCACCCCGATGGGCGTGCGTCCCAGGAGCTCCTCCCAGATCGCCACCAGGCTCTTCTCCAGCGGGGTGCCCGGCGCCCTGACGGCCGGCCTGGCCAGCAAGGCCGACTCGGGCGCCGGGAGCGCCTTGCGGTCAATCTTCCCGTTGGCGTTGAGCGACAGGAACGGCAGAACCACCACCGCGGCCGGCACCATGTAGTGCGGGAGCCGCTCGCGGAGGAAGCTCCGCAGCTGCTGGCCCTGGTCCGCGCCGGAGGGCGTGGGCGCGCCGTCGCGAGGTTCATCGAACGAGACGTAGGCCACCAGCTCCTTCCCCCCGCTCACGTCACGGACGACGACCACGGCCTGCTTGACGCGAGGATACCGCTGGAGCGCCGTCTCGATGTCCCCCGGCTCGATGCGGAAGCCGCGCAGCTTCACCTGGAAGTCCGCCCGCTCCACGAACTCGAGGGCGCCGTCCTCCCTGTAGCGGCAGACATCCCCCGTCTTGTAGAAGCGGGCCCCTGGCCGCGACGAGAACGGGTTGGGGAGGAACACCTCGGCGGTCCGCGCGGGAGCGTTCAGGTAGCCCCGGCCCACGCCGATGCCGCCGATGTACAGCTCACCGGGGATGCCGATGGGCACCGGCTCCATGCGCCGGTCGAGCAGGTACATCTCCAGGTTGTCCAGGGGGAAGCCGATGGGGACGCGCTCCTCGTCCTCCGCGGGCGGGTGGTCGACGACGAAGAGGTTCGTGTCGTCGTTCACCTCGGTGGGGCCATAGGCGTTCAACAGGGGCTTGTCCGGGTACATCCGCAGCCAGCGGCGGCAGTACGCGGGCGGAAGCGCCTCGCCGGTGGGCATGGGCCAGCGGAGCGCCGCCAACGGGTGGCGGCGCTCGCCCATCCGCTCGAGCTCCTCGAGCAGGTTCGCCAGGAGCGAGGGCACGACCTCCAGGATTGTCACCCCCCGGCGCTCCACCTCCTCGAGGAAGCGCGGCGCGTCGTACTGGAGCGCGGTGTCGAAGATCTCCACCCGCGCGCCCACGGTCAGCGGCGTGAGGAACTGCCACACCGAGACGTCGAAGCACTGCGACGCGGTCTGCGCCATGACATCCGAGGGGCCGAGCTTCAAGCGCTCCCTCATCGACAGGGTGTGGTTCAGCTTCCCGCGATGCTCGAGCATGGCCCCCTTGGGCGTGCCCGTGGAGCCCGAGGTGAAGATGACATAGAGCAGGTTGGAGCCGGAGCTCCGGAGCGGCGGATTGGTCTCGGGGCCGGGATGCGCCCAGAGCTCCTCGGTGGAGAGGATCCGGGGCGGCGACGGATGCCCCAGCTGGGCCAGCGTCCGCTCCAACAGCTCGCGCTGGCCGGGGGACACGAGCACCAGCGGTACCCGGCTCTGGCCGAGAATCTGGGCGAGGCGCTCGGGAGGCAGCCCTGGATCGAGTGGCAGGTACCCACCGCCGGCCTTCAACACGCCCAGCACGCTCACGGGAAAGTGCAGCTCCCGCTCGGCCAGCAAGGCGACGAGGACATCCGGCCCCACGCCCTCCGCGATGAGCCGGTGCGCCGCGCGGTTCGCCCGCGTATTGAGCTCCGCGTACGTCAACGAGGCGTCCCGGTGGGTGACGGCAACCCGCTCCGGGGCCCGCGCCACCTGCTCCTCGACCAGCGCGTGGAGCGGGCGCTCCAGCGGGAACTCCACGGGGCGCTGGCTCCACTCCACGAGCAACCGGCGCCGCTCCTCCTCGGGGAGGATGTCCAGCGCCCGCAGCGGCACGTCAGGGCGCGCGACCAGCTGGGCCAGCAGGTGGAGCAGGTGCGAGAGCAGACGGGCGACCCGCGACTCTTCGAGCCGGTGGAGATCAAAGGTCGCCAGCAGGGTGAGCTCCGGCCCGGGGAGCACGTCCAGGTCCAGGGCGAAGTTGGTGTAGTCGAGGACCTCGATGTCCCCAATCCCCAACCGGCCCAGGTGGGAGCCCTCGGCGAGCGTGCGGGGAAAGTTCTCGAAGACGAGCAGCGTGTCGAAGAGCTGCTGTCCGCGCGGCAGCTCGCTCCACCCCTGGACCTCCATGAGCGAGCTGTACTCGTACTGCTGGCACTCCGCCTGCGCGGTCTGGAGCCGCTGCAGCCAGGGCAGGAGCGCGGCGTCCGGCTCCACCCGGACGCGGACGGGCAGCGTATTGATGAACATGCCCACCATGGCCTCGGCGCCCGGCAGGGTGACGGGGCGGCCGGAGACCGTGGCGCCGAAGACGACGTCGTGCTCGCCCGTGTAGCGCGAGAGCAGCAGGGCCCAGGCCCCCTGGAAGACGGTGTTCAGCGTGAGCGCATTCTCACGCGCCAGGTCGCGCAGCCGCTCCGAGAGCTCCCGCGAGAGCGAGGCCACCCGCCGTCCGTGGCGCGCCGCCTCTCCCACTTTGGAGGCGCGAGCGAAGGGCACGGGCGTGGGCGAGGTGAAGCCCCGCAGCCGCTCCCGCCAGTAGCGCTCGGCCGCCTCCCGCGGCTGCTGCTTCACCCACGCGATGTAGTCCCGGTAGGGGCGCACCGGGGCCGGCGCCGGCGTCCGCCCCGCCGAGAGGGCCTGGTACGCCGCAAGGCACTCCCGCAGCAGCAGCCCGAGCGACCAGCCGTCCGTCAGCAGGTGGTGGCAGCTCCAGATGAAGACATGCCGCGCCTCCCCGAGCCGGGCGAGCGCCAGCCGCATGAGCGGAGCCTTGTCGAGCTCGAAGCCGCGCCCACGGTCCGCCTCCAGGTATGCGTCCAGCGTCTTCCGCTGGGTGCCCTCATCCAGTTGCCGCCAGTCGAGCGACTCGAGCGGGAGCGCCACCTCGCGGTGGAGGATCTGCAGCGGCTCATCCACGTCATCCCAGGCGAAGGAGGCGCGCAGGGCCCCGTGCCGTTCGAGCAGGTACGTCCAGGTGGCCTGGAACGCGGCGAGGTCGAGTGGGCCTTCCAGGGCGCAGACAATCTGCAGCACGTGCTGCCCCGCGGCCGGCGCGTAGAGGCTTTGGAAGAGCAGCCCCTGCTGCAAAGGCGAGAGCGGGTAGATGTCGTCGATCGCGGTGCGGGTCATCGGCGGGAGCGGGGACGTTACCGGCTCGGACTGGCCCCTTCAACGAGGCCTACGCGTCTTCCTGGACTTCCTTGACAAGGATCTCAGCCGACTGCCAGCATTCGCTGCGCCCCGATGAACTTCCACCTCACCGCGAAGGAGAAGCTCGCCATCGTCAAGGCGCACTGGGAGATGTTCGGCGCGGCGCAGACGCTGCGAGAGGTGATCGCCCACCTCGTGGCGCCGGATACGCGGGACGATGGCTTCGACCGGGAGCACGGCGTGGACACCACCCGCCATGTCATGCCGGATGAGGCGGGGCTTCCGGCGGGGGTGCTCGACAGTGCGTCTTCCTACGTGCCGACGCCTGCACGGGTGATCCGCCACGCGCTCCAGTCGCTGCCCATCCAGCACCGGGACTTCACCTTCGTGGACTTCGGGTCCGGCAAGGGGCGGGCGCTGCTGGTCGCGTCCGAGTTCGAGTTCTCGCGCATCATCGGAGTGGAGGCCTCGGCCATGCTGCACGAGGTCGCGCTGCGCAACGTCGCGCGTTACACCTCCTCCACGAGGCGCTCCCAGGACATCCAGTGCTTCAACATGGATTGCCTCGACTTCGAGCTCCCCCGCTCCAACGCCGTGCTCTACATGTACCACCCGTTCGGGGCCTCCGTGCTGCGGCGGGTGCTCGCCCGGGTGCGCCAGTCGGTCGACGAGTCCCCCCGCGAGTTCTTCATCATCTACGTCTGCCCCACCTACGGGCGGGTGTTCTCCGAGGTCCCCGGCTTCCAGAAGCTGCGAGACTTCCAGGTCATCCGCTTCGACCACTCCTGGGGCATGTACCGCTGCGTCCCGCCGGGCACCGGGCAATCCCGGCGGCCTGCCGCGCCCTGAAAAGAAATGCACGCCATGCCCACCCGCTCGTTCTGGGTCGACTTCGTCGAGAACCACTGGCAGCGCAAGCCGGGGATCTTCAAGAACCTGATGCCCACGCCCATTGCGACCGCGGAGGAGATGTTCGGCGCGATGAGGGCGTCGTTCGCGCGTCCGCAGACAGAGGCGACGAGCGTCTACGTGGACGGCCGCCACCTGACGGCCGCGGAGCACGGGGCGTTCGCGCCCAGCGACGCCGACCGGGACGTGAGCGCGTACCTCGCCCGGTGCGCCCCCGAGCAGGAAATCTGCATGGTGATCTACAAGCTCCAGGAGCTCTTCCCGGACGCCTGGCTGCGCGCCCGTGACTTCCTGCACGAGCTGTACGGCCTGGTCGGCATGCCGACGCACGCGAACCTCGAGGTCTTCTTCGGCCGCTACTCGGGTACGCCCCGGGGCCCCCACCGGGATGAGGCCAACAACATCTCCTTCATCCTCCAGGGGAAGAAGACCTACCTGCTGTGGCCCGAGGAGTACTTCGCGCAGCGGGGCGTGGCGACTGGCACGCTGGGCGGGCAGAGCTGGCCACGAGATCTGCGCGAGCCGGGGCTGCTCGAGCGGTTCAGGAAGGACGCCATCGTCCTCGAGGCGGAGCCGGGGGACGTCCTCTTCTGGCCGTACACGTACTGGCACACGGTGGAAGCCCATCCGGAGGAGCCCACGTTCGTGCTGCACATCACCCTGTACAACCGGCCGCGCGCGGCGGTGCTGGCGGAGGTCCTCGCCGGGGTGTTGCAGCAGCTTCCGGGCGCCGGTGAGCGCATCGACAGCTGGGGGCCGTTCCCCGGCGGCGTCACGCGGCCCGTGGCCCCGCCCACGCAGGTGCTCGGCGCGTTCGACATGCTGCGCTCCTCGCTTGAGCCGGAGTTCGTCCAGGCGCTCCTCACGGATCAGTGGATGCGGCACGTCTCCGGCTACGGATTCGACACCCTCCCCCCGCGCAAGCAGGACGTTCTGCCCAGCACCGCCGGCAAGGTGCGGACCGATGACCGGTATCCGCTGGCCTGGCAGTCCGCCGACGGACACGTGCACGTCTGGAGCAATGGCCACCGGCTCTCGGTGCCCCAGACCGAGGCCGTGCTCGGCTTCCTCGGACAGGTCAACTCGGGAGAGTGGCTCGCCGTGGAGCTCCGGGAGCGGAGCCCGCTGGAGACGCTCATCCAGGAGCTCCACGCCGTCCGCGCCCTGGAGTGGCGGGCCGAGGCCTGACTTCGCGCGCCTGCACGCCCTGCTCCCGGAGGAGCACGCCATGACGCCACAGGCCATCCCCCGAGTTCCGCTCGTCTCCCGAGAGCGCTTCGCCGCATCGTGGGAGAAGGCAGGACACCCGGTCATCTTCACCGGTGCCACCCGGGACTGGCCCGCCGCCTCGAAGTGGTCGTTCGAGTGGTTCCGCGCCACGCACGGAGACGTCGAGATCACCGTGAGGTCGGCGCTGTACACCTGGGGCGCCCTGCCTGGCACCGCGGAGCCGCTGGGCGGTGCACGAAGGATGAAGCTGGCCACCTACCTGGACGAGGTGGAGGCCTCAGCGGCGCTGCCGCTCGCGAGCGACCTGGACGCGCTCGCGGACACGATGCTGGAGAAGAGGCCGGAGGACATCAACCACCTGGTGGGTCCATCGCTGCTGCGGGCCGTGCCCTCCCTGCGGGAGGACGCCCGCTTCCCGGACTATGCCCCCCGGTGGCTGAACCGGCTCACCGAGTCCTCTGTCTGGATTGCCCCGCGCGGCACCTTTGCCCAGCTCCACAGGGACCGCGCCCACAACCTCTACGCCCAGCTCTCGGGCCGAAAGCGTTGGCAGCTCTACTCGCCCGCCCGGGCCCGGCTCCTCCAGCCGGCGCCGCTCGATTGGGCGGCAGACCTCAGCGGGGTGGATCTCAAGCCGGGTGCGGCCCGACGGACGACAGCCAGCGGGCTCCGGCCGGACTACGACTTCATCCTCGAACCGGGCGAGCTCCTCTTCCTCCCGGTGCACTGGTGGCACCGCGTCCACACGCTCTCTCCCGCCATCGCGGCCAACCTCTGGTGGTGGGACATCCCGACGACGGTTCGCGTCGGTCCGGTGGCGGCACGCGTCGCCCTTCAGATGAAGCTGCAGGAGGCCTATACCCTGCTGCGCCGGAGCCTCCCCCGGGGCTGAGCGCGCCGCCGCCATCCCCGGGTGTGCTGGCCGTATGCGCCGTCGGCCGCGGCACCGGGCCCCGCAGGCCCGGAAATGAAAAAGGCCGGCTGCCCTGGGGGCAACCGGCCATTTTCTGTTCTGGAGCCGACATCCGGATTTGAACCGGAGACCTACTGATTACGAATCAGTTGCTCTACCAACTGAGCTATGTCGGCAAAAAAGGTGGGCGCGGAGTACCACGCCGGTTCTGGTCGGGCAAGGACAAATGATCAGCCCCGTGCATTCGCGCCCCCTCCCCGCCCGGCTGCTCCTTGGCTCTCCAAGCACCCCACCGTGACAGCGATGACACACCGCGTCCGACCTCGGTGACACAGCGCGTTGCCATAAGTGCCCGTCATCTCTCCACATTCCGGAGGAATCCCTTCCGCTGCGCGCGGTTGAATCCTCCAAGCGGCTATGCACATAAGGGCCGCCATCCCCGCGTGCCTCGCCACCAACCCGGTGGGGCCCACAAGGAGCGTTTCCCGTCATGGCCAGCGAAGAGAACTTCATGCGCGCCCCGGCCCCCTCGCCCAAGCGCACCGTCTACACGGAGGCGATGGAGATCTTCCATCGCGCTGCGGACCTCATCAAGCTGGACAAGCGCGTCCGTCTCGAGCTCGAGGAGCCCGACTACGAGCACATCTTCTACGTCACGGCCAAGCTGAAGGACCGCCTCGTCCCCCTGGCCGCCGACCGCGCGAAGTCCTTCGCCGACCTGCCCGAGACGCAGGTCCGCAACAAGGAAGGCCTGGAGCTGCTGGCCAACGGCAACATCATCCTCAACGGCCGCGCCCTCCTCGGCTCGGACGTGGCCATCCGCCAGGGCCACCTGCGCCTGCCGGACGGCAAGGTGTACCAGCTGGTCCCCGGTGAGTCGCAGCGCTTCAAGGCCTACCGCGTCCAGCACAACCAGGCCCGCGGCCCCTACAAGGGCGGCCTCCGCTACCACCGCGAGGTGTCCCTGGACCTCTTCAAGGCCCTCGCCGCGGAGATGACCTGGAAGACGGCCATCTCCGAGGTTCCGTTCGGCGGCGGCAAGGGCGGCATCCAGATCGACCCGCGCGAGTACGGCCGCGAGGAGATTGAAGCCATCACCCTGCGCTTCATGTACCGGCTCAAGAGCCTCATCGGGCCGAACATCGACATCCCCGCGCCGGACGTGGGCACCAACCCGGACATCATGGCGCTGCTGTACCGCCAGTTCTCCGACGGTGAGCGCGAGCGCCACAACCTGCGCGGCATCGTCACCGGCAAGGACGTGCGCATCGGCGGCTCCGAGGGCCGCGGCAAGGCCACCGGCCAGGGCGTCGCCTTCTGCATCGAGGACTACTACGCCGACAAGGGCGAGTCCGTGAAGGGCAAGACGTTCGTCCTCCAGGGCTTCGGCAACGTGGGCAGCCACGCAGCCCTCATCCTCGCCCACAACGGCGCCCGCCTCCTGGCGGTCAACGACGCCGACGGCACCATCTACAACGGTGACGGCATCGACGTGAATGCGCTGGCCGCCTACGTGGCCGACCCCAAGAATCTCAAGCGCAGCGTGCTCGGCTTCCCCGGCGCCCAGAAGATCGAGAAGAAGGACCTCTGGGAGGTCCAGGCCGACATCCTCATCCCCGCCGCGCTGGGTGGCGAAATCACCGCGGACGTCGCCGAGCGCCTCAAGGTGAAGCTCATCGCCGAGGGCGCCAACGGCCCCACCACCCCCGAGGCCGACCGCGTCCTCCAGAAGCGCGGCATCGAGATGATCCCCGACATCATCGCCAACGCCGGCGGTGTGACGGTGAGCTACTACGAGTGGATCCAGAACAAGCGCATGGAGCGCTGGAGCGAGGCCGAAGTCGACCAGCGCCTCGAGCGCGCCATGAAGCGCAACTACCGCATCATCCGCGACATCTCGCGCAACCAGCCGCGCAAGACGGAGATGCACGACAGCCGCCAGTACTGCATCGGCGAGGCCGTGGACACCCGCTGCGCCGCGATGATTCTCGCGCTCAAGCGCATCGAGGCCCACTACCTCCTCGAGGGCTTCTCGCAGTAGTCCGGGCGAGCGCCTCACCGCTGTAACGAAGAAGGGCACGGCCTCCCATTCGGAGGACGTGCCCTTCGTGCTTCCAGGGTCCGGAAGACTGGCTCGCACGGCCCCCACCTTCCGGGAGCGACGGGCCGTCAAGCCCTTCACGGGCCCCGGAGTGGCTTCAGTGCATCACCCGCTCGCGGTCCACCAGGAGCAGCGGCGCGTCATCCTGCGTCTCGTAGGCGACAATCCGCAGGCCCACGCCCCGGCTGCTGCCCTCGCGCCCGTCCTTGCGCCCGAAGGACAGGGCCACCTGGTAGCGGACCTCGCACAGGCACGTCATCTCCGTGCCGTCCTCGCCGGAGAACGTCACCTTCAGCTTCTCGCCCAGGCCTACCGAGTCCCGGACCTCCACGAACATGCCCCGCGCGCTGATGTTGCGGCCCACCCCCCTCATCATCCCGTCCTGGGTGGTGAGGTAGACGGTGAAGACCTTGTCGAAACGAAGGTGGGTGCGGCGCTCTTGAGGACGCTCGAACACTTGGATGTGCCTCCCGGAACAGGTGGTGACAGGCACAAACTACATGGTAGCCAGATGTAGGCAACTTCTTCACCTATATCTACCCCTGACCACCCACCAGAAGAGGAGTGCCCGGGGGGCGGCTCGGTGGCACCATGCCCGGGAACCCGCGTTCCCCGGAGTCCCCTCTCGTGAGCCGCTTCCTCGTCGCCGCCGTCACCCTCCTCCTGCCCGCGCTGGCCCTGGCCGACGTGGACTCGCGCTTCGCGAAGCTGCGCGACGAGTCCGAGCCGCTCGGCGGGCTGGGGGCGTTCCTGGAGAAGTACATCGGCGCGTGCGAGGGCGCCTTCGTGGACCCTCAGTGCAAGTCGCAGGCGGAGGAGTTCCGCAAGAAGTACCAGGGCAAGCGGCTGTACATGATTGTCACCGAGGACGACGCCACCATGCTGGCCCCGGGCCCGTACTCGCCCGCCACGGGGGAGTACACCATCAACATCACCCCGTTCTTCCCGGGCGGCCGCTACGCGCTCACCCACGGCGCGCCGAAGAAGACGGACGCCGGCGGCAACCCCGTGCTGCCCTTCCTCGCCGTCACCGGCACGCTGCCCGAGGGGTGGAATGCGCAGATGTTCTCGCGCATGTTCTCCATGCGCGGCGTGCGCGCGCAGGTGGTCTTCACCCCGCAGGGCGTGTGGAGCCTCCCCAAGAAGGGCGGCGGGAAGAACTTCGGCGTCACCGCCCGAATCGAGGGCATCCTCGTCACCGAGGGGCGCACCGGCCAGCAGCTGGGCCTGTGGCTCGGCGGCAAGGACGCGAACAAGGGGAAGTAGCTCCCTGACGCGGCGGCAAGCCTCGGTGCCGGGCCCCGGTGGCCCGGCGCTCCCGCCTCACCGGGCCAGGGGCACGCGTCGAAGCGCGGCGCCCTGCTTCCCGCTTGATGGGCGGCGGGCTCCGAGGCCGGCGTGCCTCAGCAAGCGTGAGATGCAGGCTCCAGAGGCGGCGTGCCTCAGCGGGCGATGGCCACGTACTGGAGCGCGTCGCCCCGCTGCACCCGCAGGAGGATGCTGGCCCCGGCGCTCCCCTTGGCCAGCGCCGCGCGCACCCCGGCCGCGTCCTTCACCCGGCGGCGGTTCACCTCCGTCACCACGTCGCCCGCGCGCACGCCCGCCTCGGCCGCCGGGCTGCTCGGCGTGACGGTGGACACCAGCGCCCCGGACCAGGCCTGCACGCCCAGCGGCGCGGCCACCTCGGGCGTCAAGTCGCGCAGCACCAGCCCCACGTCCTCCTCGCTGGAGCTGCGCTGGAGGAGCCCCTCGGTGGCCTCCTGCGCGGGACGGACGATGAGGCGCACCGTCACCTCCTTCGTGACGCCCTCGCGCATCAGCGTCAGCCGCGCCTCGGTGCCGGGCGCCAGCAGCGCCACCTTGCGCAGCAACTGCAGGTACGAGCCGATGGTGCGCCCGTTCACCGCCACCAGCCTGTCGCCGGGACGGATGCCGGCGGTGGCCGCCGGGCTTTCCTTGTAGACGTCCTTCACCACCGGGGCGCGCCGCTCGCCATTGCCGCCGTCGTCGTTGATGACCACGCCCAGCCAGCCGCGCTCCAGCTTCCCGTTCTCCCGCAGGTTGGGCAGCAAGTCCTTCACCAGGTTGATGGGCACCGCGAAGCCGATGCCCTGCCCCTGGCTGATGATGGCCGTCGTCACGCCCACCACCTCGCCCTTCATGTTGAAGAGCGGCCCGCCGGAGTTGCCGGGGTTGATGAGGGCGTCCGTCTGGATGAAGTCGTCGAACTGGCCCACGCCCAGCACGCGCTCCTTGGCGGAAATCATCCCGTGCGCCACCGAGTGGTCCAGGCCGAAGGGGTTGCCGATGGCCAGCACCCAGTCCCCCACCTCCAGCCGGTCCGAGTCCCCCAGGTAGACGGCGGGCAGGTTGCCCAGGCCGGCGCCACTCAGCCGCAGCAGGGCCACGTCCGTGGACGCGTCGCGGCCCACCACCTCGGCGGGGAACTCGCGGCCGTCCGACAGGCGCACCGCAATCTGCCGCGCCCCCGCCACCACGTGGTTGTTCGTCACCACCAGCCCGTCGGGCGTCAGCACGAAGCCGGAGCCGGTGGCCTTCTTCATCCCCCCCAGCCCACTCTCGCGCAGGGCCACGGTGGTGATGTTGACCACGCCCGCCTCCACCGCGCGAATCAGCGGGGCCAGCGACGTGGGGGGCACGAAGTCGGGGATGCCCCTGTCACCGGGGGCACGCTCGCGCCACAGCCCCAGCCCCAGCGCGGCGGGGCGGCCTTCACCCGCCGTCCCCTGGGAGGCGGCGAACCAGGCGGTGTGCTCGCGCACCCGCGCCTGGAGCCATGAGTCGAGCGGACCCTCGTCGGCACCCGCCACGGGGGCGAGTGCCAGCACGAGAAGGACGGAGAGCAGTCGGGAGGACACGGTGAGGCAGCTTATACGGCGGGCCATGGCGTTCGGGGCCAACAGCCACCCCGGTCGCCCCCTTCCCGAGCGGAAGCGGCTTTCCCCGTCAGGCCTGGGCCGGGGCGATGTACTTGGCCACCTTCACCCGGGCGGGCCGGATGATGCGGTCCTTCAGCCGGTAGCCCGCGCGCACCTCGGCGACGACCCTCTGGTCCTCGTCCGGGTTGGTGGTGATTTCCATGTCGGTCGCCTCGGCCACGTTGGGGTCGAAGGTCTGCCCCACCACCTGGATGCGCTCGATGCCCGTGCCCTGCACCTTGGTCAGCAGCGCGTCGCGAATCATCCGCACGCCCTGGGCCAGGGGAGACGTGTCCTGGGCGCTCGCCACCAGGCACCGGTCCAGCTCGTCGATGGCCTCCAGCAGCGTGGTGGCCACGTTGCCGCGCTCCACGTCCATCATCCGGTCGCGCTCGCGGGTGAGCCGCTGCTTGAACTCCTCGCGGTCCCGGTTCACGTCCTGGTAGGCGCGGGCCAGCTGGTCATACTTCTTCCGGGTGGCCTCCAGCTCCGCCTGCAGCCGCTCCAGCTCCGGGTCGGCCTGCTGCGCGGAGTCCTCCGCGGGGGTGCGTTCCTCCGCGCCCTGCGGCTGGCCGTTGGCGGTCTGGGCCTGCTGGGTTTCCGGGGCTGCGTCGCTGCGGGGCTTGCCATCCATGTCGTCGAACCTGGTGCGGTAGGTGCGCTCTCGCGCGCGGTGGGGGTCTGGGTTGCCCGGAACGTAACCGCGGGAGCGCACCTGTCAACGCGCGAGCGCTAGTGCTCCTGCGGTGCGGAGGGCGCCTCGGCCATGAAGCCGTGGTCCACCTGCCCGGTCACCTCGTCGATGATTTCCACCTGCGCGGCGCGCAGGGAGTAGTAGAGGAGCCACCGCTCCGCCGCCGTCAGGGTCCCCGGAGGCAGCGCCTCCTCGATCTCCTGAACCGTGAGCCGCCCCTCCTTCAGCCCCTTGGCGAAGAGGGACTTCCGGGCCACGTAGCTCTTGCCGATTCTGTTCTCCACGGCGACGCCTCCTTTCGGCCTCAAGTTAATTTCGCCCACCGGACACCGCAGGCATCCGCGGCGTGGGTGGGCGAATGGACGGTTGCAGGGCAGGCGCCCGAGCGTCGCCGCCCGGACGCACCGGGGGCTCAACGGGTGGGCCCCTCATTTCCTAACGAGGCCCACCCGCCATTGCCCCGGACACCGGGACTTCAGGAGTCCAGCGACGTCTTGGTGCTGTGCTGCGTGGGCGGCGTCTGCTCGTCGTTGCCCCCGACACCCACGGGGTGCGCGGAGAGGACCTGACGCGCCTCCGGGTGCAGCAGGCCGCGCTGGGCGACCACCTTGGGGCCGAGGATGGCGGCCATCGCGTCCTCCTCGATGACCTCCGTGGCCAACAGCCGGGCCGCCACGGCCTGCACCTTGTCCTTGTGCAGGGTGAGCGTCTCCCGTGCCCTGTCGAGCGCCTCGCTGACGAGCTTGCGGACCTCCTCGTCAATCATCCGCGCTGTCTGCTCGGAGTAGCTGCGAACCTCGGGCACGCCCGCGGAGCGCAGGAAGCCCGGCCCGTGGTCGGCGCTGAGGGCGACGGGGCCCAGGGTGCTCATGCCGTAGTCGCGCACCATCATCCGGGCCATCTCCGTGGCCTGGCGGATGTCGTTGGAGGCGCCGGTGGAAATCTCACCGACGAAGATCTCCTCCGCGGCGCGGCCACCCATCATCCCCGCCATCTTGTCGCGCAATTCATCCAGCGACATGAGGTAGCGGTCCTCCAGCGGCAGCGACATGGTGTAGCCCAGCGCCGCGAGGCCGCGGGGGATGATGGACACCTTCGTCACGCGCTCCGCGTGCGGCATCATCCAGCCCACCACCGCGTGGCCCGCCTCGTGGTGCGCGACAATCTCCTTCTCGCGCTCGTTCATCCGGCGGTTCTTCTTCTCCAGGCCCGCCACCACGCGCTCGATGGCCTCCTCGAAGTCCGCCCGCATCACCGCGTCGCGGTTGCGGCGCGCGGCCAGCAGCGCGGCCTCGTTCACCACGTTGGCCAGGTCCGCGCCGGCGAAGCCCGGGGTGCGGGAGGCAATGGACTTGAGGTCCACGTCCGGGCCCAGCTTCACGCCCTTCGAGTGGATCTCCAGCACCCGCTCGCGGCCCCGCTTGTCCGGCCGGTCCACCAGCACCTGCCGGTCGAAGCGGCCCGGGCGCATCAGCGCGCTGTCCAGGATTTCAGGCCGGTTGGTGGCCGCGAGGATGATGAGGCCCGCGCGGCTGTCGAAGCCGTCCATCTCCGCGAGCAGCTGGTTGAGCGTCTGCTCGCGCTCGTCATGGCCGCCAGCGACACCCGCGTTGCGGCTCTTGCCGATGGCGTCCAGCTCGTCGATGAAGATGATGCACGGCGCCTTCGCCGTGGCCTGCGCGAAGAGGTCTCGGACACGGGCCGCGCCCACGCCGACGAACATCTCCACGAACTCGGAGCCGGAGAGGCTGAAGAAGGGCACGCCCGCCTCACCCGCCACCGCGCGCGCCAGCAGCGTCTTGCCGGTACCCGGAGGGCCCACCAGCAGCACGCCCTTGGGGATGCGCCCACCCAGCCGGCGGAACTTCTCCGGCGTCTTGAGGAACTCGACGATTTCGCGCAACTCGTCCACGGCCTCGTCCACGCCGGCCACGTCCTTGAAGCCCACGCCGGTGTCGGCCTCGGCCTGCACCTTCGCGCGCGTCTTGCCGAAGCTCATGACGCTCTGGGGACCCTGGCCCATGCCGCCAGACACCCTGCGCATCATGAAGCTCCAGAAGAGGAAGAAGAGGCCCAGCGGCAGCAGCCATATCCACAGCGCCTCGCCCAGGCCGGACTGCGGCACCGCCTCGAACTGGACGCCCTTCTCCTCCAGCATGGGGACGAGCCCCTCGTCCCCGGGGACGCGGTACGCCATCCACGGCAGGGCGCTGGGCTCGCTGCGCAGCGCGCGGTCCCCCGAGGGCGGCGGCTGCTGCGCCGTGTCCTTGAGGAAGCCCTTCACCCACTCGTTGGAAATCTGGACGCGGCTGAAGTTGCCCGCCTCCACCGCATCACGGAACTGGCTGTAGCTCACACGCCGCACGCCCGCGTCCTGGAAGACGTTGCGGAACAGCAGGAAGCCCAGGACCAGCAGCAAGATGTAGCCCAGCGGTGAACCGAGCCTGAAGCCCTTCCCCGGCGTCGGAGTTGGCTTGTCCGTCTTCTTTCCGCGGGGGGCCATCCCCGGCGGCAAATCCTGTGGCTTCATCGTCGGCACGCTCGCCCTCCCCCTCCCACTCACAGGGACACCTTGCCCATGTGGCGGCACCCTGGCTGTGGCCAAAGATGTTCACCGTCGCCATACCGTCAACCCGGCAGGCGGGCTTCACTGGCGGTGCCGACCTTTGCGCCGGATCAGCGACATCCCGTGCGCCACAGCGGTTGACTGGTGAACTCCGTGCCCAGCAGGTAGCCGTTGCCGTCCTGTAGAAAGGTAATGGCCTCGGCCTGGGCCTGGCTCGCGCCCGGCACCTCGACGAGCTGTCCCCTCAGGAGGTCTTCCAGGCGGGCGGCGTCTGGCTGGCGCACCTCCCAGACGCGGGAGTAGGTGCGCAGCAGCAGCCGCTGGCCGGACGGGTGGAGCGACGCGGCGGTGGTGGCCCTATCCAGCCCCTCGGGAACCTCCAGCGTGCCCAGCTTCGTCGCCTGGATGGTGGCGCCCGGCCGGGCCCCGTCCAGCGCGTACACGTTGCCCAGCGTGGCGCGCGCCTTGGTGACGACGGCCAGCCGCCCGGAGCGCGCGTCCGCCACCAGCGACTCCGCGTCATGGGAGCCGTCCGGATACGTGAAGGTCAGCACCTCCACCGGCAGGGTGGCATCGGCCACGGACTCGGGCTCGGGCAGGCGGTAGAGGCGCACGGAGTCGCGGCGCTCGAAGTTGTCGCCGATGTCCGCCAGGAAGACGCACGGGCGCGAGTCGCCGGGAGCGCAGGGGCCCACCGTCACGTCCTCGACGTCCCGGGGGTCGGCGCCGGTGAGCGTCAGCTTCGCGCGGACGGCGCCCGTCTCGTCGATGGCGAACACCTCGAAGGCGTTGCCGGAGTCGTTGTGCGCCCAGAAGACGCCGGGGTGGCGCTGGCTGGCGGCCAGGCCGGACAGCTCGGGCAGCACGTCCGGCACGGTGCCTGTCTGCCGGGGCTCGCCATAGAGGGTGCAGCCGGGAACACCCACCGCGGGCACCTGCGAGCCGGCGTCCGGGGGGGTGTCCGTGGCGGGAACGGGCTTGGGGCGCGAGCAGGCGGCGAGCAGCCCCGCGAGCAGGGCCAGGGCCAGTCGGGCCGACACGTTCAGTTGTCCAGGTCGAGCAGCTTCGCCAGCGTCTTGGCGTCCGCGTCCGGGAAGCGGTAGCCGGACATCTCCTCCAGCGACACCCAGCGGTGGTCATGCACGCGCAGGTGCTGGATGTGGGCCTCCGGCTCGGCCAGCCGGCAGTGGAAGACGCGGAAGTCGATGTCGTAGGTCGGGTACTCGTGCCGGGTGTGCATGGCCTGCTCGAGCACGTGCACGTCCACGCCCATCTCCTCTTGAATCTCACGGGCGAGCGCGGTGGCATCGTCCTCACCCTCCTCCACGCGGCCGCCGGGGAACTCCCACAGCAGGGGCAGGGACGCGGTGGGGGGACGCTGGGTGATGAGGTAGCACCCCTGCTCGTTCTGGAGCATGGCTCCGACGACGCGGACGTGGCGACGGGACATTCGCTTCTCCTGTCTCCTGCGCAGAGAGGTACCGGGGAGGGGGCGACCTAACACACCCCCCGGTACCAATGCCACAGCCCCCTACCAGCACCGTGCACACGACCTGCTGGGGCGGCCAACCCTGGCTTCGGGGGCCGCACGCCTTCCGGGGGCGCACGTCCGGCATGCACTAGGCGCCAGTGTTCGAGGCCGTGCGTCGACTCATGGGCATGTGGTGAATTGGATGACGGGCGGGCCGGATGGCGTCATGCTCGGGGGTATGACGACGAGTCGGAGGGAAAAGGCCGAGGTGCTCGGCGCGGCACTGAAGGCCTCCCGCCAGCAGGCGGGGCTCGGCATGGAGGAGGTCGCCGAGCGGCTGGAGATTCCCGTGGAGGTCCTCGCCCGGGTGGAGCGGGGGGTCATGGTGCCCACCATCTCCACCCTGACGCGGCTGTGTGTGATTCTGAAGCTGGACCCGGACACGCTGCCCGACCTGCCGGAGATGACGGACTGAGCCCGCCCGGGAGGGTCCGCGGGCCGGGGCCCCTGCCCTGGCCGCCCCCCTCCCCTCCGGGCTGCCCCGAAGACGTGACGCAGGCCCTCCTTTCGTCCGCGTGGCCAACCGGCGATGATTTCCCGAGTCTAAGCGGACGTCGCAGTTTCCGGGGCTCCGCTTCCCTCCTCGATGCGTTGTCCCACCTGTCACCGCCGCGTGGCGGAGCGCTGTCCCCTCCACCCCACGGCAGAGCCGCGTCCACCGGTTGCGCCAGCCCGGCCTCCGGAGGTGACGGGCTTCACCCTTCGAGGCCCCCTGGGGCGCGGGGGCTTCGGGCGCGTCTTCTCCGCGATTCGGGAGGAGGACGGGCGCGAGGTGGCCCTCAAGGTGCTGGAACCCCTGGCCAGCGAGCGCCTGGAGCGGGAGGTGGAGGCGCTGCGCCGCATCGGCCCGCCTGCCGCGCCGCAGCTGCTGGGCCAGGGCATCAGCGCCCTCGGTGAGCCCCTGGTGGTGATGGAGCGCATCGACGGGCTGACGCTGGCGCGAAGGCTGGCGGAGCTGCCCGGGCCGGGCGCGCTGCCCTGGGCGGAGGCCGCGCCGCTGATGCTGTCGCTGGCGGAGGCCGTGAGGCACGTGCATGCCGCGGCCGTCGTCCACCGGGACTTGAAGCCGGAGAACATGATGCTCGCCGACGAGCGGCTCGTGCTCCTGGACTACGGCCTGGCCCGGCTGGGCGCGACGGAGGAGGTCGCGGCGCCCGCCATCACCCTCACCCGCACCGGCCAGCGCCTGGGCACCCACGAGTACATGTCGCCCGAGCAGTGCCGCGACGCGAGGACCATCGACGCGCGGGCGGACCTGTACAGCCTGGGAGTCGTCTACTTCGAGCTGCTGTGCGGCCGGCCCCCCTTCGTGGGTGACACGGCCGCGGTGCTGCAAGCCCATGTGTCGCGCAGGCCGCCCGCGTTGAGGGAGCTGGCCCCGTGGCCGGTGCCCGCGTCGCTGGAGGCCCTCGTCCAGCGCCTGTTGGCGAAGGCCCCGGAGGAGCGGTTCCACAGCGCGGAGGAGCTGGCGGACACCCTGCGGCGGCTGCTGGAAGAGACGGCGGGACAGCGCATGGAGCCCTCCACGCTCCCTCCGGCGGCCAAGGCTCCGGCGCGCGAGGGCCAGGGCCCGAGGGAGGTGGCCCTGCTCGGCGTGAAGACGTCTCTGGACGTGCCCGCCCTGCTGGCGCAGCTCGCGGCCTCGGGGGCGGAGCTGGCGCGGGTGGAGGCCGGACTCGCCGTCTTCGCCTTCCCCCATGCGGCCACCGTGGAGGCCGGCCTGCGCGCCGCGCTCAAGGCGGCGGAAGCGCTGGGGCCGCTGCTGCCCGCCGGCTCGCAACGCGCCATCCACTGCGCGCCCCTGCGCGTTCGCGAGCGCGCGGGCCGGCTGACGGTGGGGGGCGCCGCGCTGGAGCGCCCCGAGCGCTGGTGGCCCGGCTCCGCCGAGTCCCCCACCCTTACCTCCGAGGCCCGCGCCCACCTGGGCGACGCCGACGTGGGCCGCACGCCACCTCCAGAGGTAGTGCTGCCTCCCATCGACGTCCTGCTGGGCCGCGAGGCGGAGCTGACGTGGCTGCGCAGTGGCCTCGCGCGCATCCGGGAGAGCGGCGCTCCGGCCCTGCGGACGCTGCTGGGCGAGGAAGGACTGGGCAAGACGCGCCTGCTGTCGGAGTGGCACCGCGAGCTGCGGAGCACCCCAGGCGTGTCCGCCCTCTTCGTGGAGTCCCAGCTCGACGAGGGCAGCGCGAGCGAGAGCGGGCTGCGCAACCTCATCACCACCATCCTCGGGCTGCCGTCGCACACGCCTCCGGACGAGGCGGTGCTCCATCTCCTCTCGGACGCCGGGCCCTCCGGCGACACGGTCCCCGCACATCCCGCCGCGCGGCGACAGCTCATCGCCCGGGCGCTGGCCTCGCGGCTGTGGCGGCTCGCGGCGGAGCGGCCGCTGGCGCTGCTCGTGGATGACGCGCACACGCTGGACCCCACCGCGCTCGACGCGCTGGAGCTGGCCACGCTGGCCGGAGTCCGCTCCCCGCTCTGCGTGGTGCTCGCCGGCAGGCACCGGCTGCTGGGGCTGAGACCGTACCTGGGCGAGCGCGCGCGGGACGCGGCGCAGTGGGACCTCCCGCAGCTGGGTGAGGACGCCGCCCGCGAGCTGCTGCGGCGGCTCCTGCGCCCGGTGGACCTGCTCGCGGAAGGGGTGCTGCGGGAGCTGGTGGAGCGCTGTGGTGGCTCGCCGCTGCGGATGATGGAGACGGTGCGCGCGCTGCGGGCGGCCGGGGCCATCCGCGCGCAGGCAGGTGGAGGCGGCTACCTCGCGGCGGACGCGCTGAATGGCCTGGCCTCGGACAGTCCGCGTCCGGATGAGCGACTCGCGGAGCGGAGCCTCGCGGCGCTGCCCTCGGGGCTGCGCTCCCTGCTCCAGGTGGGGGCGCTGCTGGGAGACGAGGTGCGGCTGGAGGAGCTGTCCGCCACGCTCGCGCACCTGGAGTCCGATGACGCGCTGGATTTGTCGCTGGACCCGGGCGTGGCCCTGGAGCGACTGGCGCGCGCGGGCATGCTGGAGCCTCGGGGCCCCCGGCGCTGGCGCTTCGAGCACGCCACCCTGCGCGAGGCCTTCGGCGCGCTGCTGCCCACGGCGCTGAGGCGGCGCATCTGCGCGGCGGCGCTGCGGGCCCTGCCGGATGCGCCCGCCGCGCGCAGGGCGCGACTGGCCGAGGCCGCGGGGGACGTGGCGCAGGCGCTCGGGCTCCACCGGGGGCTGGCCGAGGCCAGTCGCCGCGCGCACCGACTGCTGGAGGCGGAGCGCCATTACTCCGCCGCGCTGGAGCTGCTGCCCGCGGGAGAAGACGGCTTCCGCCTGGAGCTGCTGTCGGGCCGGGGCCGGGTGCGCTACCGGCTGCAGCGCATCGACGACGCACTGGAGGACCTGCGCGCCGCGCGGGCGCTGGCCGAGGCCCGTGGCGACGTGGTGCGCGAGGCGGACCTGCTGCTGGAGGAAGCCACCGCGCTGGACTGGCGGGATGACCCGGACGGCTCCACGGCCCTGCTGGAGCAGGCCCTGCGCTGTCTGGGAGACGCGGTGCCTCCGGAGCTGGCGGCGCGCCATGCGCTGGCCCAGGCGCGAGTCGTCGTGAGGCGTGAGGACATCACGGGCGCGGTGCCACCGCTGGAGCGCGCGGTGGCGGCGGCACGGGCCTGTGGCGACTCGGAGACGGAGGCCATCGCGCTGGCGATGCTCGGCGCCATGCTGGCGTGGACGGGGCGACTGGAGGACTCGGCGCGGCGCTTCGACGAGGCGATTGCGCTGTGCGAGGCGACGGGCGACACGCTGCACCTGGGCGTGGCGCTCAACAACCGGATGGTGCTGCACGTGCAGCGCCGGGACGTGGCGGGGGCCCGCACGGACCTGGAGCGCGCGGTGTCCCTGGGACGTGAGCTGGGCAACGTGCAGATTGAGCGGACCTCGGCCTTCAATCTCGCGCTGCTGCTCGGCTACCAGGGCCGGGCGGCGGAGGCGCTCGCCCTCGCGCGCCGGGCCGGAGTGCTGAGCCAGCGCTTCTTCCCCGGCTCCATGGCGCAGGACGCGCTGCTGGTGGCGCGCCTGTGCTGCGAGCTGGGCGACATGGCGGAAGCGGCGCGACAGCTCACGTGGCTGTCGGAACCCGCCACACAGGCGCGGCTGCCGCCCGGAGACCCGCTGATGCTGTCGGTGGTCCACCGCGTGGTGGGCGAGGCACAGGGCAGGCTGTCCTACGGCGCGGCGGAGTGGGCCGGGCTGGTGGAGTCCGCGCGACAACAGTCCACACCCGACGAGCGGTTGGAAATCCTCGTCTGGGCGGCACGCGCTGCCCGGGCAGCGGGCGATGACGTGACGGCGCGGGCCTGGACGAAAGAGGTCGAGGAGACCGCAAGCGAGGCGCCCCTGTGGACAGACCGGGTGCGTGCGGTGGTGCAGGAGGCTCGCGGAACGTCGTAGAAGGCCCGGCCCGTGATAGCAGGAGCGAGCTGCCGCGAAGACGGAGGGTCCATGGCCGGAACACCCCCACGTGACGACGCCTCTCCCGGGGCGGAGGTGTCCCTGTACGGCGACGAGCTGGAGCCCGGAGCACTCGTGGGCCCGTGGGTGGTCGAGGCGCGCGTCCATTCCGGTGTCACCGCGTGGCTCTACCGCGCCTCGCACATCTCCACCCGGGCCCCCGCCGCCCTGAAGGTGGTGCGCTCGGAGCTCAACCACGTGAGCGAGGTGCTGCGCCGCTTCAAGCAGGAGGCGGACACGCTCCAGGCGCTGCGTCACCCGAACATCGTGGAGGTGCTGGAGTACGGCGAGCTGCGCGACGGCCGCCCGTGGCTGGCCATGGAGTGGCTGCCCGGAGAGAGCGTGGACCGGTGGCTCGCGCACCGGGGGCCCTTCTCCGCCCCCGAGGCGCTCACGGTGATGGAAGAGCTCGGCGGGGCGCTGCACCTCGCGCATCGCCAGGGCGTGCTGCACCGGGACCTCAAGGCGCAGAATGTGATGGTCATCCCGCGCGCGGAGGGCTTCACGGTGAAGCTCGTGGACTTCGGCATCGCCCGGGTCCAACCGCCGGAGGGCCTGTCCGGCCTGACGAGCGCGGGCGCGGTGATGGGCACGCCGGTGGCGATGGCGCCGGAGCAGATTCGCGGACAGGCCGTGGACGCGCGCACGGACCTCTATTCCCTCGGAGTGTTGCTCTACCAGCTCCTCACGGGGCGGCTCCCCTTCGAGGGCACGAGCGCGGTGGAGGTGGAAGAGCAGCACCTGCACGCCCCGCCCCCGCGCCTGGGCGAGCGGGTCCAGGTGCCTCCCGCGCTGGAGGCCGTGGTGCAGCGCTGTCTCGCGAAGCGCCCCGAGGAGCGCTGGCCGGACGTGCCCGCCTTCCTCGAAGCCCTGCGCGCGGCGCTCGCTCCCGTCACGTCACCGCCGTGGGCCGTGGGAATCTACGTGGACGCACGGTTCCCCGAGTCCTGCGAGGAGCCGACGGACGAGGACCTCGACGCGAAGGAAGCGGCGCTGGACACGGCCCGAGGCGCGCTGGAAGCGGCGGGCTGGGGGTTCGCGGTGGACGGCGGCAACGTCCTGCTGGCCTGGCACTCATTGCCCGAGGAGGCGCACGCCCGGCCCCGTGCCATGGACACGGCGCGAGCGCTCGCGAAGGACGTCCTCACCCAGACGTGCGAGGCGGCTGGCACCCGGGTCCAGGTCCGGGTCTACGCCCACAGCGCACCGTGCGAAATCACCCGCGATGCGCAGGGGCGGCCCAGGCTCGCTGGGGGTGAATTGCTGCGGCTGGACCTGTGGACCCAGGGAGGCGCGGCCAACACGGTGACGTGGTCCGCAGGCGCGCTTCCCCGCTGAGCTGAGCGCTCACCCGGCGAGGCGGGGCACATCGAGCGGGCCCGGCTACGTCCGCAGTCCATGCCGGCGCAGCAGCCGGTACAGGTACACGCGGTCCATGTCCGCGGCGGTGGCGGCCTGGGACACCTTGCCCCCATGGAGCTTCAGGAGAGCGTCCAGGTACTCGCGCTCGAATGCCTCCAGGACGCGGCGGCGGGCCTCGGCATAGGGCTGCTTCGGGTCCACCAGGCTGCGCATGACGCCCTGGGGGCTCACGTCCTCGTTGACGGGAGGCATGGCGTCCTGGAAGACGAGGCAGCGCTCCAGGTGGTTGCGCAGCTCGCGCACGTTGCCGGGCCAGGCCGCGTGCTGGAGCTGGGCGATGAAGTCGGGCGTGCTCAGCGACTCCACCTGGGCGGCGTCGGCACCGAAGGACGCGAGGATGCGCTGGGCGATGTAGGGGATGTCCTCGGGGCGCTCGCGCAGCGCGGGGATGACGATGCGCACCACCGCGAGCCGGAAGAAGAGGTCCGGCCGGAAGCGGCCCGCGTTCACCTCGGCGCGCAAGTCCCGGTGGGTGGCGGCGATGACGCGCACGTTGATGGGCTGATACGTATTCGCGCCCAGGCGGCGGATCTCCCGGTCCTCCAGCACGCGCAGCAGCTTGGGCTGCAGCTCCGCCGGCAGCTCTCCGATTTCATCGAGGAAGATGGTGCCGCCATCCGCCTCCTCGAAGGCGCCCACGCGCCGCTGGAGCGCGCCGGTGAACGAGCCCTTCTCGTGGCCGAACAGCTCGCTCTCCAGCAGGTTGCCGGGGATGGCGCCGCAGTCCACGGTGAGGAAGGGCCCGGCGGCGCGGGCGCTCGCGCGGTGGATGGCCAGGGCCGCGCGGCTCTTGCCGGTGCCCGTCTCGCCCTCCAGCAGCACGGTGGCGTCACTGGCCGCGGCGCGCTCCATCAGCGCGAAGCTGGCGCGTGTCACCGCGGAGTGGCCCACCAGATCACCAAAGGTGGTGCGCTCGGAGATGAGGAGCCGGTTGCTCTCCGAGCTGAAGTCGAAGCGCACGCTGACACGGCCCAGGCGGAGCACGCTGCCGCCGCGCAGGAACGCCTCGCGCACGTGGACGCCGTCGAGCACCGTGCCATTGCGGCTGTCCAGGTCGCGCACGCGGGCGCCATCCCGGTCGAGCTTCACCTCGCAGTGGAAGCGCGACACGGTGGGCTCGTCGAGCACGAGGTCGTTGAGCGCGTGCGAGCCGATGGAGAATGTGTCCGCGTTGGAGTCCTTGGCGAAGCCAGGCTGGGGCCCCTCCAGGAGGGTGAAACGGAAGCGGCGGACGGCGCCAGTGAAGCCCGGTCTGCCCGTCCCAACGGGGCGGGTCTGCTGGACGTCCTCGGGGCCCTCGGATGGACGGCCCCCTCCCGGCGGTCGCTCGGAGATGCTCATGGGTGAGCCACGTTATCACGCTAGAGTCAGGGCCATGGCTTCGCTCCATTTCCTCAGTGCCGCCGGCACGGTGAGCGGCTCCAAGCTCCTCCTCGAGCACGACGGTCGGAAGGTGCTCGTGGACTGCGGCTTGTTTCAAGGACAGAAGACGCTCCGCCAGCGAAACTGGGAGCCCCTGCCCGCCCCCGCCTCCAGCCTGGATGCCATCGTCCTCACGCACGCGCCCATCCTCAGGGACCCACAGAACGTGGCTTCGGCCACGACGCTGGTGGTGAAGAGCACCTACGGCGACCGAAAGCACCGTGAGACGAAGCCGATTGAGTCGCTGAGCCCCACGAGAGCAAGCGGCTGAACCAGCACGAGGGCCCGGCGGTCATCATCTCCGCGTCGGGCATGGCCACGGGCGGGCGCGTGCTGCACCACCTGAAGCACCGGCTGCCGGACCCGCGCAACACGGTGCTGCTCGTGGGCGACCAGTCGCAGCGGAGATTCAAACGGTGAGCGGCTTCTCCGCACACGCGGACTGGACGGAGATCGAGTCCCCGCCCCGCCAGACGCTGCTGGTGCACGGCGAGCCGGAGGCCCTGGAGGGGCTCAGTCAGCGGGTGCGCGCGAAGGGCTGGAAGAGCTACGTGCCGGCCTACCTGGAAAAAGTGGAGCTGGAACGGACGGCCTGAAATCCGCGTTTTCCGACGCGTTGCAAGGCAACTTTCCCTTTGAGCCTCAGAGAATAGGTCCGTTCTCTCAAATTTCAGGGAAAGGACCAGCCCCCCATGGTCGCCATCGCCCGCGCATCCTCCGCCACGGCCCTCCGTCAGACGGCCAGCCTCGCCCCGCCCACGCTCCGTTCGGGCTCGAAGGGCGCCTCCGTCGTGACACTGCAGAACAAGCTCAAGGCAGCGGGCTTCAACCCCGGCGCCGCGGATGGCGCCTTTGGTCCGAAGACGGAGGCCGCGGTGAAGGCCTTCCAGCGGGCCCGTGGCCTCACCTCCGACGGCGTCGTCGGGCCCAAGACGTGGAGCGCGCTCAACGCGCCGGCCTCTTCGGGCGGTTCCGGTCCGACGCTGCGCCCGGGAGCGCGCGGTGAGCCGGTGCGTGCACTGCAGAGCCGCCTCAACACGCTCGGCTTCAATGCTGGCACCGCCGACGGCGCGTTCGGTCCCAAGACGGAGGCCGCGGTGAAGGCCTTCCAGCGAGCGAAGGGCCTGACGGCCGACGGCGTCGTGGGTCCCAAGACGTGGGACAAGCTGGGCATCAAGGTGTCGGGGCCCGTGACGCAGGGGCCGGGCGGTGGCGGGAAGGTCGTCACCGGCTATGTGAATGGCACGCCCCGGAACATCACCGTCGCCGCCGTTCCCAACGGGAAGGTGATGCGCTCGGATGCGGCGGCGGCCTACAACCGCATGTATGCGGATGCGAAGGCCGCGGGCATCACCCTGAAGGTGAACAGCGGCTTCCGCACCATGGCGGAGCAGCAGGCGCTGTACCGGGCCTACCAGAACGGCACGGGCAACCTCGCGGCGAAGCCCGGCTACTCCAACCACCAGGGCGGCATCGCCGTGGACATCAACGTGGGCGGCACCGGCACCTCGACGTACCGGTGGCTGGCGGCGAACGCGAGCAAGTACGGCTTCGCGCGCACCGTGCCTTCCGAGCCGTGGCACTGGGAGTACCGTCGCTGAGCCGTCTCAGGGGCCCGCGGCGACTCCGGTAGACGAGGTAAGCGGCCATGCGTGCCGGTGCCCGGCAGGCGAGCAACCTGCGCGGGCGCCTGTAATGCGTGTCCTCCTGAAGACCTGAAGCAGTGGCGAGAGCCAGTGCGTCGGCGTCAGTGGAGCCAATCCAGCTCCATCCGCCGACGCTCCTTCATCCGGACCCAGGAGCTGTGCCGTGTCTCGTATCGACTCACTTCTTCGCATGGCGGCGGGCGCGCAGGCGCTCGGAACGAACGCCGCTCGTGCTGGCCTGGTCGTGGTGTTGCTGTGGATTGGCGCGCTGAAGGCGACGCCCTACGAGGCGGATGGCATCGTCCCCTTCGTGGCGAACAGCCCCGCGATGAGCTTCTCCTACACCCAGGACGCGCCCGAATACCGGCAACACCTGAACCGGGAGGGCGAGCTCGTGCCGGCCAACCGCGCCTGGCATCAGGAGAACGGGACGTACGGGTTCTCGTACCTGCTCGGAAGCGTCATCGTCCTCCTGGGGCTGCTCGTCGCGGCGCACTGGTGGCGGCCCGGGGTTGGCGCGCTCGGGAGCTTCCTCGTGGCGGGAATGTCCGTCGTCACGCTGTCCTTCCTGGTGACGACGCCAGAGAGCTGGGTTCCCAACCTGGGAGATGCCCACCATGGCTTTCCATACCTGAGCGCCCGCGGACGACTGGTCATCAAGGACGTCATCATGCTCGGTGCGGCCCTCGTCACCATGTCCGACTCAGCCCGGGCGGCCCTCTCCGTCACCGTGCGGGCCAGAGGCCCCAGCGGACTGGGCACCCGGGTCGAAGCGGTGTGACGCCTGCCTGACCTCTTCCTCTGTCGCGGGTTCAGTCGGTCATGCACTCACGCAGCTCGCGCTTCGCGCGATGAAGGAGCACCGCGACGTTGCCGGGAGTGGTCCCCAGCAACGCCGCGACCTGCTCGCCGGGCTGGTCCTGGAGGAGCCGGAGCGTCACGACCCTCCGCTGGACCTCACCGAGCCGCTGCACGCATCCGAACGCCATCACGTGGGCTTCCGCCTCGCTGAGGAGGGAGTCCACGTCCTGCTGGTCGTCGGGTATCGCGTCCAGCACCTCGGGCTCGGAGACATGAGGTCGCGAGCGGTCATGGCGACGGCGACGGTTGCGCGCGTGGTTCCGGACCAGCGCGGTCATCAGCCGAAGACTGTCGGCGTGTTCGTCCGCGAGTCGCCGCGAATGGGGCAGGTCCAGGAACGTCGTGAGCGCCTCCTGGACTGCGTCGAGTGCGTCCTCCGCGAGCAGCCCTTCCGCCTTCGCCGTGGCAACGAGCTCGCGCCGGTGCTCCCGCACCAACCGGGTGACCCAGGCAAAGAACCCTCTTTCAGCAGACTGTGTCATGGCTTCCTCCGAACAAGCGCGCGCCAGCATCCTTCCCATCCGGTTCGTGGCTCACGCCCCCGTCGTCAACCCGAGAACACCCGCTCAAGGATTCCGCTGACTTTCCCCATGATGAGGAGGGTCACCGGCTCCATGGCGCGGGGTCGACAGTGACGGTCAGGCTGGGGGCTCGGCTGCGTCCATGCCGGCGGCGACACCTTCGTCCCGAGAGCCCTGTCCCTCCGTGCCCATGCGACGCCCGTACGAAGAGCACATCTCCGACCTCAAGCGCCTCCTGCTGCGCCTGGGCCTGCTCGACGGACGGCTGGTGTGGTGCGCGGAGGGGCCGCACCTCACCTGGCTCCAGGCGGTGCAGGACCCGCTCGCGCTGCTCGAGGACCTCGGGCGGCGGGGATGTCCCACGGTGGCCGGGCTCCAGCGCGCCGCGCGCATGCTGCGCCCACCCCATGCGGTGGATGCCCGGTGGCTCGGCGCCGTGCAGCGCGACCTCAAGGCGCTGCGGCGGCATCCCGCCGCGCTCACGCTCATCGCCGAAGCCCCCCGCGCCTTCCGCCGGCAAGGCCGGGTGGACGCGGCGTGGCTCGACGCACGGCAGCACGCCCTGGACGTGCTCTCCCGGCAGCTCGCGGCCGGGCCCCCGGAAGGGACGGCGGGCCTCCACGCCCTGGCCGAGGCCCTCCACGGACCCGGCGCCGCCCGGGCCCTGGAGCGGCTCGAGGTCCGGAGCCGCCAGCATGGCCGCGCCCGGCGTGCGGAGGGGCGGCGGCGCATCGCCTCGCTCGTGGCCCGTCTCTCCCCGGACCCGAGCCCCGCGCGGCTGGACGCGTGCGAGGTGCCCGATGACGCCCTGGACGGCTTCGCCCGGGAGCTGCTCCAGGCCGACCGCGCGAGAGGCCGTCCCTTCGAGCGCCGCCTGCGGCGGACCGTCCAGGCCCTGATGGCGTGGCCCGCGCCACCGGCGGACACGGAGCGGGACGCCAACGCCGCTCCGCTGCCCCAGGCACTGAATGAGGCCGTGCGCGCCGCGGGGGAGGAGGCGCTCGCGGCGCTGCGCACCACCACGCACCACGAGGCCCCGGAGCGGCTCGGCCGCGCGCTGGGCGTGCTCGGGCTGATGTTCCTCCCGGAGCCGGAAGACCGCCTCACCCCCTCCGAGGTCTCACTCACGCTGCGGAGCGTGGAGAAGCTCCGCGAGCACCTCGTCGGGGTCCGCCTCACGGTGCGGCAGGTGCTGGAGCTGCTGCGGCTCGACAAGGACCACGGCAAGGCCCACCTCGAGTTGCTCGGCCCGCTCGGAAGGCTCGTGGCCGACGGCCTCGAGTCCACCCTCGTCTCCGAGCTGGTGCGGAACAATCACGGGCACGGGCTCATCGAGCTGAAGGACGACGTGGAGGCGGCGCGCACCTGGGGACAGTGGGTGCTGCGGCTGGGCCCCCGGCTGAGGAAGTCGGGACACGAGCTGTACCTGACGGCCGCCGCCTTCCTGGGCATCGCCCGGGGCCGGGCCAGGGGTCTCGTCCTCCTCGGGCGGTGCCTGCTCGCCCACCACTCCGCGAAGAATCCCCAGGCCCTGCTCGGGTGGCTCGACGCGACGCTCAGCCTGGTGCGCTCCGCGCCGGAGCAGGCGCGCACCCTGCACGCGGACCTGATGGGCACCACGCCCGGTCTCGGGCGGCGCCTCTTCCCGGAGTTCGCCGCCTGGCTCGGGGACGAGGCGCTGCTGGACCGCTACTGCCACCTGCAGCGGCTCGCGGGTGAGGCGCCGAGACTGCCCCGGGCGCTGCTGCGCGACTTCGACCATGCCGGGAAGCGCCAGCGCGAGCGCGAGCACCTGGCCTCGCGCGAGGGGCTCACGGAGGCCCAGCAACGCCGGCTGGAGCGGCTGGAGCAGCGGCACGCCCCCGACGACGCGCCGCCCTCGTCGGACTGGACGCTCCGGCGCCTGCGGGAGCGACTGGAGGCCGCGCAGGCCCGCGCCTTCGAGGTCCGCCTGGACGCCGCGCTCTCCGCCGTGCTGCGCGCCGGCTGGGGCATCTGCCTGCCCACGCTGACGCCCGCGTGGCGCGACGCGGTGCGCTTCCACCTCTCCACGGAGAAGAACGGAGAGCTGCTCGGCATGCTGCTGCGCCACGCGGCGGCCCATCCGGGACAGCCCCTGGTCCGCGTCCTGCCCGCCAACGTGGCGTGGCTCAAGCGCGCCGCGAAGCGGATGGACGTCGAGGCCTGGCTCGCGCCCCGCCGCGCCGAGGTGAGCCTCCAGGGCCGCCGGTATGTCCTCTCCGTGGAGCAGGACCCCATCCAGGTGCTGCGGATGGGCATTCCCTTCGACACGTGCCTGTCCCTCACGAACGGGTGCAATGCCGCCTCCACCGTGCTCAACGCGCTGGATGCGAACAAGCACGTGCTCTACCTGCGCGACGAGGCCGGGCAGATTGTCGCGCGCAAGCTCATCGGCGTCTCGCGGGACTGGACGCTCGTGGGCTACCGGCTCTACCTCGCGCTGGCCACCGGGCTCCGTCCGGACGTCGAGCGCGCCTTCCACGGCCTCTGCGCGGAGTTGGCCGCCGAGGCGCGCCTGCCCCTCTCGGACCTGGGCGAGCCGGAGTCCCTCCACCCGGGCTTCTGGTACGACGACGGCACCGTCCCGTTCTCCAGTACGGAGGCGAGCACGGAGGGCGCCGCCGTGACGGCGTACTGCCAGCACCTGGGGCGGCCTGTCGTCGCCTCGGACGAGCTCCGGTCCGAGGCGGCAGTGTGGTTCGCCCGCCAGCGCGGGGACGTCGCGGCCACGCTGGCGGCCCTCGGGCGCCGCCGCCGCGGCGGCGAGGTGGAATTGGAGGCGGCGCACTGGCTCGTCGAGCAGCTGGGGGAGGTGGAGTGCCTGCGGCTCACGGCTTCACATGCGGCGCTGGGAGCGGCGCTCCTCCATCGCGCCTTCACGCCCGACGCCGAGCGGATGCTCGCGATGCTGGCGCGCTTTCCGCAGGTGGAGGACACGCACTGGACGGAGGCGCAGTCGCTCCTCGCGCTCGCGGCGCCCTCCGAGGCCGCGGCACGGATGCTCGTGGACGTGGCACGGCGCCAGTGGGCCCGGAGTGTCCGCTTCGACGAGCACGGCATCGAGCACGGCACGGTCTACGCGCTGCCGCCCATGCTCTCGAGGCTGGAGGTCGCCACGGCGCTCGAGCTGTGCGAGCGGATTGCGCCCGTCTGGGATTGGCTGGCCGCCAACCAGTGCGCGGCCTGCCGCGATGACGCCTGGCGCCAGGCCACCGACGCCTGCGTGCGCGCCTACGCGCGGCGGCCTTCCCCGTCGGCGGTGATTCACTGCCTCGCGGACGCGCGCCGCCATCCGGCCGTGCACCGGGTGGCGCTGCACCTGGCCGCGCGCTTTCCCTTCCCCTGGAGCCCGCGCGCTCCCGCCCCGGCGCCCCACGGACTCACCTGGCTCGAGGGGGTGCCCCTCGGCTGTCCTCCCGCCCTGCGCGTGCTGCGGGAGCGCTGCGCCCGGGACCCGGAGCTCGCCGCCCTCCCGGACATGGCGGCGGCGCTGCTCAGACAGTCCGGGCCGGAGGCGCCCATCGCCTCCGACTCGCTTCCTCGTCCCGGCGCCGAGCCCTTCGCGGCGCTCGCCGACCTGCAACTCCACCTGCCCGAGCACACGCGGGTGCTGCTGTCGTGTTGGGACGGAGTGCCGCGAGAGCACAAGCCCTCGGTCTGGGCGCTCTACTTCCACCGGCGGCACGCGACGGCCTGGAAGCGCGCGCTCGTCCGGCCCGGCGCCGCGAAGCTGCGTTCGAGGCGGAACTGGCTGGCGGTGTTGGGGGACGCGAAGGGCCTTGGGGAGGTCTTCGAGCAGCCCGCTTCCGACCCGGAGCAGGAGACGGGGCCATTCGCGCCCGCGTGCACGGAGGGCAAGAGGGACGCGCTGCGCCTCGCCGACCTCGTCGCGCGTCAGGTGTCCGCCGGAGCGAAGGCCCTGGACGCGCGGCTCGGGTTCGAGGGAACCGAGCCCCCGGAGGTGGTGGACCCCGTGCTGCTGCGCGGCGTGCTTCGCGAGCTCGACGCGGGCACCCGCCCTGGTGCGTCGGCGGACGGGAGCGGGGAGCGGCTGGCACGATGCATCGACCTGCTCGCCCAGGCGAACACACCCCTGGACTGCTGGATCCCTCTGCTGGAGCAGCTGCTGGACCGGGATGCGCCGGAAGCACTGGTGGCACGGGCCGCGAAGGCGGCCTTCTCCACGCTGAGCTGGGGCCAGCCGCAGGACGCGGAGGGGCTCATGGTCCGGCTTGCCGGGCTGCCCGCCGCGCGGCGCGTCGTCGTGGAGGCCCTGGGCCGGTTCGACTCGGGCTCGTGGGGCGGCGCTCACGCGCGCCTCCAGCACGCGGCGAGGGCACTCGGGCGGGACGTCGGCGCGCTCCTGGACGAGGTCTGCGCGGAGTGGGTCCGGCGCATCGGGGATTCGGACTTCGTCCACCACGACACCTGGCTTCCTCCCGGGCTGAGGGATGCGATGGAGAGAGCGGCCCTGACCCAGGGTGTGCGCGTCTCGCTCGGGCTCTACGACGTGCTCCCAGGCCCGGGAGCGGCGTCGAGGTTCCTGGACCGCATGCTCGCCACGCTCCCCACGCTGCGCGAGAAGCTGGCGGGCACCTCGCGCGAGGAGCGCAACCAGGACCTTCAGAGCCGCTGGCTGGCCGCCGCGCTGGGCGAGAGGGACGAGGAGCCACCGGGGCTGTAGCCCAGCGAGACCTGGACGCTCCATCTGCGCGAAGTAGGATGCGCGCATGCTCAAGGTCTACGGCTTCTCGCGAGTGAACAAGATGGCGCGCGGCAAGACCCGCGACCTGCGCGTGCTGTGGGCGCTGGAGGAGATGGGGCTGCCGTACGAGGTCGTGGGGATGGATCATCCGCGGCACGACCTCGATACGCCCGCGTATCGCGCGCTCAATCCGTTCGGACAGATTCCGGTGATCGACGACGACGGCGTGGTCGTCACCGAGTCGGGCGCAATCCTGCTCTACCTCGCCCGCAAGAGCGGCAAGCTGATGCCGCGCGACCTCGCCGGCGAAGCGCAGGTGCTGCGCTGGTGCGTCGCGGCGCTGAACACGATCGAAGTCCCGATCCTGACCGCGTGGTTCGTCGACCTGAACGGCGGCAAGGGCACCCAGGCAAGCGATGCGCTTCACCAGTGGGGAGGCATGCGCCTGAAGCAGCTCGACGGCTGGCTCGCGGGCAGAGAGTTCGTCGCGACCGACGAGTTCACCGTCGCGGACCTCTTGATGACGCATGTGCTGGGCGCCGGCACCGACGAGAGTGTCGTCAAGGACCATCCAAACGTGCTCGCCTTCCAGAGGCGCTGCATCGCGCGCCCGGCCTGGAAGAAGGCGTTCGACGCCTACTGCGACCGCGTCGAAGCGGCCTGAGAGCGGGGCGCATCGTCATCACCGTCGGAGCGGAAGCAAGGCCACGCTCGAATACGCCGCGCGTTCAGCCGTGATGCCCAGGGTGGAGGATTCAGCGTCCTCAGGTCCGACGGACACGGTGCAATAAGCGGCGTTCAGGGCCTTGATGTCCAATCCCAGGGAGGCCTCGTTCGCATCGTTCACGACCGTGTCGGAGACGGTGCAGTACGCCGCCTGGGCCTGGCTCGCTTCGGTCCCCGACCACGCAGCGGCAGCAGCGTCCCCGAACTCCCGCTCATAGAGGGCGTGGGTCTGTTGTGCCAACGCGACGCGCTTTTCGAGGTAGGCCGCGGAGCGCAGGAGCCGTGGGGGCGCCTCGACTGCCATTCCGGCCCCGGGGCTCAGGATGAGTGCCTCTGCTGGGTGCGTGGCTCACCCTGGACTCCCGCGAGATGGAGGAGCGCCTCGGGACCGCCGCGCCGAGGCTCCCGCGCGACCCACCCCGGGTCAGGGCAATCCCAGTACACCGCGCAGCCCCAGTTATTGCCTTAAACCTGAGAAAAAGAGACTTCTCGTCGAGCCCCGGAGAGAAGCTGTGGACGGTGCCGAGCCCCTGGGGGCCGGCACCTTCACAACCAACGGAGGGGACTTGATGCGTACAGCAATCCTTTCACTGTGCATGCTCGCCTTGGGTACGGCGCGAGCTGCTGGAGCCGAGACACGGGCCGAGACACGGGCCGAGACACGAGCCGAGACACGGGCCCGCGAGCACCGGGAGCACGCCCGCAAGCCGCTGCCGGAGCCGGAGGACAGCCCGCTGTCCCAGCTCCCGGTGGACCCGCGCTTCCCGCAGTTCCAGGTGCGCAAGCCAACGCCGTCCGCCCCGGCGGAGCTGGTGGCGTCGGGCCCCGGCGACACACTGCGCTGGATTGCCCAGCACGGGACGACAGTCATTGACCAGGCCCAGGGAATCGCCGCCACGCAGGACGGCACGTACACGGTGGGCTACACCCAGGGCTCGTTCGACGGGCACCCCTTCCTGGGCCTGCGGGACTTCATCGTCGTCAAGCACGACACGGCCGGGGCGAAGCTCTGGTCCCGCCAGTACGGCACGGCGTCCTCCGACTACGCGGTGGGCGTGGCTACCTACACGGCGACCCGTCCGCACTCCATCTACGTGGCGGGCTACACCGGCGCCAGCCTCGATGGGCAGCCACACGCGGGCAACTTCGACCTGTTCGTCACCAGGCTGGATGAGAGTGGCAACAAGCTGTGGACGCGGCAGCTCGGCACGGCGGGCGTGGAGCAGACCACCGGCGTGGCCACGGACCAGGCCGGCAACGTCTACGTGACGGGCTACACCTCCGCCAGCCTCGACGGGCGGCCCCACGTGGGCGGGCAGGACCTCTTCCTGGTGAAGTACAGCGCGTCCGGGGTGAAGCAGTGGACGTTCCAGCACGGCACCAGCGTCAACGACCTCGCGCGCGCGGTGGCCACGGACATCCAGGGCAACATCTACGTCGCGGGCTACACGGCGGGCAGCCTCGACGGCAACCCCAGCGCGGGCAACTATGACCTGTTCCTCGTCAAGGTCAGCCCGGCCGGCGCGCGGCTGTGGACGCGGCAGATGGGCACCAGCGCGGCGGACACCCTCCAGGGGCTCGCCACCTCGCGCCGGCTGACGACCAGCGGCACCAGCGAGGTGGACGTCTACCTCGCGGGCTACACCCTGGGCTCCTTCGCCCCCCTCGTCAGCCAGGGCAGCTACGACAGCCTCGTCTTCAAGTACGACGCGGCCGGCACCCGGCAGTGGGTGCGGCAGATTGGCACCGCGGGCGCCGACTACGTGTATGGCCTGGCGTCGGACGGCGGAGCCAACCTCTACATCACCGGCACGACGAACTACGACCTGGACACCAACACCGCGGCCGGCAACAACAACGCCTTCCTGCGCAAGCTGCGCTCGGACGGCACGCTGCTGCTCACCCGCCAGCTCGGCTCCACCAATCCCACCACGCCCACCGCGCAGGACGACCTGGGCTTCGCGGTGGCCGCGGACACGTCGGACCGCGTCTACATCGCCGGCTACACGGAGGGCCAGTTCACCTCGACGGCCAGCGCGGGCGACAAGGACCTCTTCGTGGCGCAGTACTCGGACGGGTGCCAGGCCAGCGCGCCGGGCCAGTGCGGGCTGGGCTACGGCTGGGGAGACCCGCACCTGGTGACGTTCGACCGCGTGGCCTACGACTTCCAGGGGGCCGGCGAGTTCATCCTGGTGGAGAGCACTTCCGTGCCCTCGCCCTTCGTGGTGCAGGGGCGGATGGAGTCGTGGGTCGGCTCCACCCGACTGTCCGTCTTCACCGCCGTGGCCACGCAGGTGGGCACGGATCGCGTGGGCTTCTACCTGGGCTCGCAGCCGGTGAAGGTCAACGGCGTGGCGGTGACGCTGGCGGAGGGAGAACTGGTGACGCTGCCCTCCGGCGGCCGCCTCCACCGCGCGACGGCCAACAGCTACGTCGTCCTGTACCAGGGCCAGGAGCGGATGCGCGTGCAGTCCAACGGCGCCTATCTGGACCCGCACGTCACCCTGCCCGTGTCGCGACAGGGCGCGGTGCGCGGCCTGCTGGGCAACTTCAACGGCAACCGCAATGACGACTTCGCCCTGCGCGACGGCACGGCGCTGGTAGCCCCGCTGTCCTTCTCCCAGCTCTACACCAACTCCAACAGCATGGCGGCAAGCTGGCGCATCACCCCGGCGGAGTCGCTGTTCGACTACATCGGCTCGCAGACGAGCGCGTCCTTCGACCTCCCGGGCTTCCCCAGCGAGGCCACCTCCACCACACACCTCACGCCGGCCCAGTACGCGTCCGCGCAGGCGACGTGCCAGTCCGCGGGCGTGACGGGCGCGGCGCTGCTGGACGGCTGCATCCTGGACGTGGCCCTCACCGGCAACTCCACCTTCGCCACGGGCGCCTCCGCCACCCAGGCGCAGGACACGGCGAGCACCGGCGGCGGCAGCCCGCCCCAGCCCGCCGCGCAGACCGTCTACTCCTCCGGCTTCGAGGCCGGCGCGGGCGTCCAGTGGTCCACCACCGTCACCAGCAGCACGCCGCTGGGCGACCGGAACTTCCTCGGCGAGTTCGGGAACCAGACGGTGCGCCTGCACCTGACGGGCCTGCCCGCGCACACCAGCGTCACCGTCAGCTTCGACCTGCTCCTCCTCCAGGGGTGGGACGGTGACGGCCCCTCCGGCCCCAACACGTGGAGCGTGGCGGCCACCACCGCCGGCACGCTGCTGCACACCACCTTCTCGAACACCGGCAGCACGCAGTCCTACCCCGTGCCGGGCAGCAACGCCGGCACCGGCTCCCAGGGCTACGGCGACATGCTCTACCCGGACGGCGACTCGCGCTACGCGCTCAAGCTCACCTTCGCCCATACGTCCTCCGTGCTGGACGTGGACTTCGCCGCCGTCGGCCTGCAGGGCCTCACCAGCGAAGCCTGGGGACTCGACAACGTGCAGGTGCAGGTCAAGTAGCCACTCGCGGCACCATCGACATCATGAGGAACCCACACATGCGAAAGCTGAAGATTTCCACGGCGCTCCTCGTCGCGGCGCTGGGGACGGGATGCACCCGGACCGAAGAGACGCCCCCCGCGACCCCACCGGCCTCACCCGCCGTCCGGAGCTCGGCGCTCCAGGAGGAGCTGGCGCGGCTTCCTCCCCGGGTGGAGGAGCTGTTCATCACCCCGTACGACGCCCTGAGCTCCTCCACCCCCACCCTCCTGGAGGTCCGCTTCGTCGACGGCACCGACCTGCCCCAGGTCATCGACATCTTCCCGAGCGACTTCCAGCAGACGACGCTGCGGGATGACGGTCAGGACGGCGACCTGTCCTCGGGAGACGGCATCTACAGCGCGATGCTCGACTTCGACTTCGAGGAGCTCATCCTCACCGACCAGTTGGTGGACCAGCTCCAGGGCGAGCTGGGCGACGAAGCCCGGGTGCCGCTCGTGTCCGGCCGCTCCGTCGTGGAGCAGCGCGAGCCCTTCCGCCTGGACCTGGAGATGCTGAGCCGTCCCTTCGAGCGCTTCCAGATTCCCTTCGCCAACGGCATCTCCGCCGCCATCTCCAAGGAGCACTCGCTGCTCATCAACATGGTGGGCATGGAGGACTTGGAGCGCATCCCGGACCCGTGCCTCCCGCAGGCCGGCGACGCGGACAAGAAGTGGGCCTTCGGCTACCTGATGCGCGAGATGGCTGGCCCGAGGGACCCGTCCGAGTTCACCCGGGAGTGGCTGCTCCAGCTGAAGGAGGAGCAGTTCGTCAACGGCTGGTCGGTGCAGGGCAGGCCTGACGTGGAGCGTCTCCTGGCGCAGTGGGAGAACCTCAGCGGCGGGGAGACGCTGGACATGGACATGGCGCCCTTCAGGCTGCTGTCCATCGTCAACCGGCTCGACCTGGCGGAGAGCTCCTTCTACGGCGGCACCGGCGCCGGCGAGGGCCGCTTCGTCTTCGCCTGGGTGGATGACTCGTGCCAGACGCAGGAGTTCACCGTCATCTTCGAGTACCTCATCCCGGTGCAGGGCTGCTTCGCCCTCAAGGACTGGGCGCGGCAGTGGAAGGAGCTGGACGAGCACGAGGTGGGGACACCGGATTACAACGCGAAGCTGGAGCTCATCACCGAGCAGTTCGCCAAGAAGGACGCCATGCCGGAGCGGCCCAACGGCAGCGCGCTCAACCAACTCCGCACCAATGAAATCGCGCTGGGTGGGGGCGAGCAATGGGAGCAGCGCGAGTTCAAGATTGACGGCGACGGGAGGCTGACCCAGGTCCCCGTGGCGCAGACTCCGGACATCACCCACCACAACACGAACCTGCTGAGGGACTACGTCAACGACAGGGAGTTCGCCATCCTCCTCGAGCGGAACGTCGTCCCCGCCATGTTCGACAGCACGGACTTCCTCGGCGGCTCGTCGCTCAACCCGTTCAACTTCTTCTGGCGTGCCACGGGCATCCACAACAACGAGACCCGGCACCACTTCTCGCTCAACACCTGCAACGGGTGCCACTCGGGGGAGACGGGCACGGACTTCACGCACATCGACGTGCAGACCGGCGCCCCGTCCCGCTTCCTGACGGGCACGGGCTGGCCCACCGCTTCCGGCCTCCCGGACCCCGAGCAGGCCCGCATCAATGCCAGCGGCGGCCCGGCCGTCTCCAGCTTCTACACGTACGGAGACCTGGACCGCCGCGCCGCGAACATGGACGACCTCATCCGCAACCCGTGCTCGTTCCGCATCTTCAACGTGCCCATCCTCGGCCACTAAGGCCAGAGCACCCGCGCCTGCCCGGCGGCCCGTCCTACACGGGCGGCCGGGCAGGTCTTGGGGTCAGGGCCCACCCATTTCATCGCGGGACAGTTCCTTCATACTGGGTGTGTCCGGAAGCGCGCGCCGGCCAGACCTCGCGCGGCGAAGGGGGGGACGTCCACCCGATGAAGAAGAAGCTGCTCGTGTTCGCCGTCGTCGCCGTGACGGCCTTCATTGTCTTTCGTCCGCTCGTGTCCAGGAATGACGAACTGGTGCGCCTCCGGGAAGACACCTACCGGGAGTGGGCGCAGATCGACGTGCTGCTGAATCGCCGGTACGACCTCATCCCGCGCCTGGTGGCAACAGTGAAGGGCTACGCGGGCCACGAGCAGTCCACCCTGGTGCAGGTGGCCGAGGCCTACAGCGGCTATACCCGCGCCTCCACCATCCCCCAGAAAATCGAGGCCTCGTACGAGACAGAGCGCCAGCTCCGCAGCCTCGCCCTCTGGGGACAGGTCCACCCGAACCTCAAGGCGGACACCCACTTCACCGAGATGATGCGGCAGCTCTCCAGCACGGAGGACCGGCTCGCCGACCAGCGCATGCGCTACAACTCCAGCGTCTCCGTGCTGAACAAGGAGGTGAAGAGCTTCTATGGGCGGCTCGTCGCGCGGCTGGCGAAGGTCGAGGCGGGCACCTACTACGAGCCCCCCGCCGAGACGAAGCTGGCCCCTCCGGTGCGCTTCTCGCCGGTGGCCACCACGACGCTCAGCGCGGGCGAGCTGCTGCTCAAGGGAACGATGGCGAGCGGCAAGACGCGCCACGCCATCCTCCAGCTACCGGATGGGCGCGAGCTGGTGGTGAAGCAGGGCATGGAGGTCAAGGAGGCCGCCGCCCGCGTCACCCATATCGGTGACTCCGAGGTCACCTTCCAGGAGACCGTCTACGACAGCGGGGGCCAGCCCCAGGTGCGCGAGGTGCGCATCCGCCAGTGACGGCCTTCCAGGTGCGGCCGACGCTCTCAGCGGAGGACCCACTCCACGACGAAGTCCGGCCCCTCCTGCTCCGCCCTGGCCCGGGCCAGCGCCTCGGGACGCTCGTCGCCTGCCCACAGGCCCATGAACTCGCCCACCAGCCATTGAGCCAGTGAGCGGGCCACGCGCTGCACGCCCTCACGCGGAACGCCAGACAACGAGCGCTGGGTCTCCGTCATCCCGCGCACCAGGCGCGCCGGCACCATCCAGCATTCCGCCCGGGGGAACGGCGGTGCCAGGAACAGGCAGAATGCCGCGTCGGTCCGCAGCAGCAGCGCGTCCAGGTGCTCACGCCCGAGGCGGAACGTCGGCAGCCACTGCCCTTCCCCACGTTGCTCCAGCTTCACCACCTGAACGAAGGCAACCCGCTCCGTGCGGATGAAGCCGTCCACGTTCACCTTGAGGACGAAGGCTACTTCCACGCCCGGAGGCCGCGGCGCGGGAGGTGCCTCCTGTGAGGGAACCGCGTCCTCTCCGACTCCAAGGTCATCAACCGCCGGACGCGTCCGCCGCACCGTGAACCCCAGCTCCAGCGGAGCCGCCTGTCCCTGTGCCAGCAGCGTGGACAGGTCCGCCTTCACGCGCTCCAGCTCGGCGCGAAGTCCTTCCAGCAACCCCGCCACCAGCTCCGCCGTGTCCTCACGGAACCGCTCCGGGTAGCGCGTGACGAAGTCAGACTCCACTCGCGCCACGGCCCCGAACAACAGCTCCTCCAGGTCCCTGTCACGCAGCCACGTCCGCCCACCCAGCGGCACGGCCCGCGTCACATGCAGATGCCGCAGCGCTTCGGTCAGCGAGGACGGCCCCACGCTTCCGGAGGGCTCTCCCGAAGGCGCCGCCCCGCCCTTCCCCGTCCCCTGCAACCACGTCTGCAGCGTCCTCACCCGGAACCGCACGCGAGACGACGGGTGCTCCTTCAGCTTCCGCACCTGCCGCCGGTCCGTCTCCGTCCGCACCAGCGCCAGCACCGTCAGCTCCGCCTCGGACGAGGCCGCCTCCGGCGCGCACCACAGGAAGAACTCAATCGCAGCCTTGCGCAGCACGGGCTTGCGCCCCATCCGCGCTGCAATCTCCTGCCGCCACGCCGCCAGCTCATCCATCCCCGGCCGCACCCCGCCCGCGCCGAAGCGAGGCCACAGCTCCGCGCACTCCTCCGCCAGCCAGCACAGGTTGTCGAACTCCGGCGCCCAGGGCTTCAGCTTCACGCGCACCCGGCTGCGTCGCTCGAACGCATCCGCCAGTCCCCTGCGCACCGCCGCGCGGAACAGCCGTTCCTCCAGCCACAGCAGCGCCAGCACCAGGCCCGGCTCACCTTTGCGCAGCGTCGCGTGGCAGTGGTCCAGGACGAAGCGCACGGGCCCCAGGTCCGACGAGGACTCGAAGTCGCCGCCCACCAGCGCGCCCAGGGCTCCACGCAAGCCATCCACCGGCGGCGCATCGAAGCGCGCCAGCAGCTCGCACAGGTTCTCCACCACCGTCGGCGGCCCGCCCACCTCCAGCGTGCGCGACAGCAACATCCCCGCCCGCGCGCACCAGTCCGGCTCCCTGCGCCCGCTCGGGTAGCAAGCCAGGAACCCGCTCATCCCGCTCCGCCCCTCGGGTGACGTCGCCAGCGAGAACAGCCGTTCCGCCAGCACCTCCGAGGCCTCCCGCCACGGAATCCGCGCGGCCCGCGAGCGGATGAAGTCCGCCAGCCTGTCCCGTCCCTCTTCGGGAGTCGTCGGCAGCAGCGCTCGGAGCTGCTCCAGCAACCCAATCGACTTCGCCCCCGGCCCAAGCACCTGCTTGAGGTCCACCTCCACCGTTCCCTGGAAGCGCAGCGCCCGGCCATCGAACGTGCAGGCCGTGTCCCCCACCAGCGCGAGCAGCGACTCCGGATGCCGCTTCAGGTAGCGCGTGAGCACGGTGGAGACGATGGCATCCGTCTCCCGCAGCACTCGCTCCGCGCCTTCCGATTCCCCCGCCTCCTGCAACGCCCCGAGCACCGACTCCTGCCGCCACAACAACCGCTGCAACAGTCCCACCGGCGGAGCCGCATACGGCCACAGCAGCTCACCGCACGACGACAGCAGGAACAGCAGCTCCCCCGGAGCCCGTGCTCCCGAGTCCAGCCGAGTCCACGCGGCGACCTGGGCCAGGGTGCGCTCCTCCAGCGAGGCTCCGCGCACCCACTGCGCGAAGGACTCGCGCCACTGCGCGGACGCCGCCACGGCCTCCGTCGCCGGAGTCCCTGTCACGCCTTCGTAGAGCGGCCGGAGCGACTCCGGCCACCCGGCCTCACCGGACGGCTGCATGGTCTCTCACGTGCTTCACGTTACCGCACCCGAGGGAAGCGCCGCCTCGGTGGACGGGGACAGGGTGATGACCACGGACTTCGACGTGGGCGTGCGGCTCTTCTCCGCGAAGCTGTCCACGGGCACCAGGACGTTGGCCTCCGGGAAGTACGTGGCCGCGCACCGGCGAGGGATGTTGTACGGCACCACGCGGAACCGCCGGGCCACGCGCGTCTCGCCCTGGAAGTGGCTCGTCAGGTCCACCACCTGTCCTTCCGACAGGCCCAGCTCCTTCACATCCGCCGGATGCAGCAACACCACGCGCCGCCCGTTGCGGATGCCCCGGTAGCGGTCGTCCAGTCCGTACACGGTGGTGTTGAACTGGTCATGGGTGCGAATCGTCATCATCAGCAACTGCCCGGGTGCCAGCTCCAGCCGGGGCAGCTCGTGCACGGTGAAGTGGGCCTTGCCACTCGCCGTGGTGAACCGGGCCTCGCGCGGGCCGTTGGGCAGGTAGAAGCCTCCAGGCTCGCGCACGCGGCGGTTGAAGTCCTCGAAGCCGGGGATGACGCGGGAGATGAGCTCGCGCACGCGGTCATAGTCCTCCACCAGCCACGACCACCGCACCGCCGAGCGCCCACCGAGCACCGCCGCGGCCAGCCGCGCGACGATGACAGGCTCACTGAGCAGGTGCTCCGACGCCGGAGCCACCGCGCCACGCGACGCGCTGACGACGCCCATGGAGTTCTCCACCGTGACGAACTGCGCTCCACCCGCCTGCACGTCGCGCTCGGTGCGGCCCAGGCACGGGAGGATGAGCGCCCGCCGCCCGTGGACCAGGTGCGCGCGGTTGAGCTTGGTGGACACCTGCACGGTGAGCCGCGTACGTCGCAGCGCCTCGGCGGTGAGCTCCGTGTCCGGCGTGGCGGACAGGAAGTTGCCGCCCATCGCGAAGAACACCTTCACGCGCCCGTCGTGCATGGCGTGGATGGTGTCCACGACGTCCATGCCATGGTGGCGCGGAGGCTCGAAGCCGAGCTCCCGCGACAGCGCGTCCAGGAACTCGGGCTTCGGCCGCTCCCAGATGCCCATGGTGCGGTCGCCCTGCACGTTACTGTGCCCACGCACCGGACACAGGCCCGCGCCCGGCTTGCCGATGCTTCCGCGCACCAGCGCCAGGTTGACGATCTCCTGGATGTTGCCCACCGCGTTCTTGTGCTGCGTGAGCCCCATGGCCCAGCAGTAGATGGTGCGCTCGGAGCGCGCGAGGATCTCCGCCGCCGCGACAATCTGCTCGCGAGGCACCCCGCTTCCCTCCACCACGTCCTCCCACCGCACCGCGCGGACGTGGGCCGCCCACGCCTCGAACCCGAGCGTCCGGTCCTCGATGAAGGACTTCGCCACCACCGTGCCGGGCCGCGCGTCCTCCATCTCCAGCAGCGCCTTGCCCAGTCCCTGGAGCAGGGCCACGTCGCCGTTGATGCGCACCTGGAGGAACAGCGTGTTGAGCGCGGTGCCAGGACCGATGAGGTGCAGCACGTCCTGAGGGTGCTTGAAGCGGTTGAGCCCCGTCTCCGGCAGCGGGTTGATGGAGACAATCTCGCAGCCCCGGCGCGCGGCGGCCTGGAGCGACGTGAGCATGCGCGGGTGGTTGGTGCCCGGATTCTGGCCGATGACGAAGATGGCGTCGGCCTGGTCGAAGTCCTCCAGCGTGACAGTGCCCTTGCCAATGCCAATCGTCTCGGAGAGCGCCGTGCCGCTGGACTCGTGGCACATGTTGGAGCAGTCCGGCAGGTTGTTGGTGCCGAACTGCCGCACGAAGAGCTGGTAGAGGAACGCGGCCTCGTTGCTCGTGCGTCCAGAGGTGTAGAAGCACGCCGCGTCCGGGGTGCCGAGCGCGCCCAGCTCCTCGGCCACCAGCGCGAAGGCGTCGTCCCAGGAGATGGGCGTGTAGTGCGAGGCGCCCTCGCGCAGCACCATGGGGTGCGTGAGGCGGCCCTGCTTGCCCAGCCAGTGGTCCGTCTGGTGGGACAGCTCGGCCACGCTCCACTGCTGGAAGAAGTCCGGCGTCACGCGCGCCGTCGTCCCCTCTTCCGCCACGGCCTTGGCGCCGTTCTCACAGAACTCGGCCACCGAGCGGTGCCCCGGGTCCGGCCATGCGCAGCCCGGACAGTCGAAGCCGTGCTGCTGGTTCACCTTGAGCAACAGCCGGGTGCCGCGCACCGGGCCCATCTCGCCCCAGGCGTGCTTCAGCGAAGACACCACGGCGGGGAGGCCGCCAGCCACCTCGGCCACCGGACCGACGTGGGGAGCGCGCGGCTCCTCGGGCGGCTGGGCGCTCGGCGGCACGGGGGCGAGCGTCGCTCCCGGCGCCTCCTGAGGCTCCTGCTCGTTCCCATGTCCGCCAGCCATGATTTGCCCTCCAGGCGCCAGGCGGCCGGCGACCCGGCCGTGGCGGGCGCGAGTCTACCCCTACCGGGCAGGTTCGAGGGCCCCAGCCACACGCCAGGGCCCGAGCGGTCGCCCATACCCGGGGTGTGGTCCAGGGCCCGGAGGCATTCCGGGGGCCGTGCCGCCTGGCGGGACAGCGGGCATGGCAGGGGCGCGTTGCCAGGACCACTCGGGGTCAAAAACCTCAGTCGAGGCCAGAGCGAACGCGACACGTAAGGAGGCAACGCGATGAACGGCAGGCGTGACGATGGCCGTGGGCAACGGCCCGGGGAGAGGGAGCTGCGCAGGGGCCAGCAGGTGGAATACCAGGCAGGCCGGCGCGGGTACGACGACAGGGAGCGCCAGCGGGACTGGGACGAGCACGGGTACGAGCGCGGCCCCGAGCGACTGGGCCTGGATGACCGTGACACGGTGCGCGCGGACTGGGACGAGGAGCTCGACTACGAGCACCCCTCCCGCGACTTCGACCGCGACCGGGACTTCCGCTCGCTGGAGGGTGACAGGGACCGGCGCGACTACGAGCAGGACCGGGACTTCGGCCGCGCGGCCCGGGAGCTGGACCGTGCGCGAGAGCCGGGCCGGGACTTCAACCGCGACCGCGAGCTGGACCGCCGCGCGCGCGAGTTCGACCCCGAGCGCATCTCCCGCCGGCCCGAGTACAGCCCGAGCGGCAACTACCGCGCCTACCAGGACGAGCCGCGAGCGGAGCGTGAGCGTCCCCGCCGCTACGGAGACGAAGGGGTCCGGAGCAGTCCCGAGCGCGGGCGGTATGGCTCCGGCCCGCGTGGCCCCGTAGGACGGGATGAGCGGGAGTCCCGGCGCCCCGTCGGGCGGGACTTCCGCTTCAGCGAGCGCGGTTTCCGGGGCGGCACCGACCGCTTCTCCGAGGACGACGCGCGCTACGGTGGCCGACAACCCGGGGGCCATGGACCGGGCATCGAGAACATGGCGCCGCCCCGGGTGGGCTACGGCACCAGCCCGTCCCGCCAGGACGACCATGAGATGGGCCACGGCGGCTTCCTGGGTGGCACCTACCGCTCCCGCCAGGAGGCCCACACGCGCCCCTCCTCCCCCGGCCGGGGCCCCAGGAACTACCAACGGGGGGACGACCGCCTCCGCGCGGACCTGTGCGACCGCCTGATGCAGGGGTGGATGGACTCCTCGGATGTGGACGTGAAGGTGAAGGACGGCGAGGTGACGCTGTCCGGCACGGTGCGCGGCCGCGACGAGAAGCGCGCCATCGAGGACGCGGCCGAGGAAGTGCTCGGAGTGAAGGAGGTCATCAACAACCTCCGCATCAACCGGGCCGAGGGCGCCCTGCGTCATCAGGCCTCCCAGGAACCGGTGCAGCAGCCCGGCGCGGACACGGGTGACGACCGCGGGCTGCACTCGTGACGTGAAGTCCCACCTCCCCGGAGAGGGCGCCACATCGCCGCCGCCCTCCCGGGGGGGTGTGTCCGCGCGCCGGAAGACACCCCGCGAACAGGCCTCACCGCGCTGTGCCCCCGCCGCGCGGGTTCGGGTAGTGTGCCGGGCCTTTCCGCCAGCCACACCCCAGGAGCCTGTACATGTCCCGCGTCATCCGTGCCACCCGTGGTTCCACCCTCTCGTGCAAGGGCTGGGTCCAGGAGGCCGCGCTCCGGATGTTGATGAACAACCTCGACCCGGACGTCGCCGAGCGCCCCGAGGACCTCGTCGTCTACGGCGGCACCGGCAAGGCCGCCCGCGACTGGCCGTCGTTCGACCGCATCGTGTCGAGCCTGCAGAGCCTCGGTGACGAGGAGACGCTGCTCGTCCAGTCCGGCAAGCCCGTGGGCGTCATGCGCACGCACCCGGACGCGCCGCGCGTGCTCATCGCCAACTCCAACCTCGTGGGCCACTGGGCCAACTGGGAGCACTTCAACGAGCTGGAGAAGAAGGGCCTGATGATGTACGGCCAGATGACCGCAGGCTCGTGGATCTACATCGGCACGCAGGGCATCCTCCAGGGCACCTACGAGACGTTCGCCGCCGCCGGCCGCTTCCACTTCGGCAGCGAGGACCTGGGCGGCCGCCTCATCCTCTCCGGCGGCCTGGGTGGCATGGGCGGCGCGCAGCCGCTGGCCGCCACCATGAACAACGCCGTCTTCCTCGGCGTGGAGATCGACCCCACCCGCGCCCAGCGCCGCGTGGAGACGCGCTACCTGGACGTCGTCGCCAAGGACCTGGACGAGGCGCTCGCGCTGGCGAAGGACGCCCAGCAGAAGCGCATCGGCCGCTCCATCGCCATCATCGGCAACGCGGCCTCGGTGTTCCGCGAGCTGTACCGCCGTGGAATCAAGCCGGACCTCGTCACGGACCAGACGAGCGCGCACGACCCGCTCAATGGCTACATCCCCACGGACCTGTCGCTGCAGGCCGCCGCCGAGCTGCGCACTCGCGACCCGGAGGGCTACGTCCGCCGCGCTCGCGAGTCGATGATCATGCACGTGGAGGCGATGAACGACTTCCAGCGCGCCGGCAGCCACGTGTTCGACTACGGCAACAACCTGCGCGGCCAGGCGAAGCTCGGCGGCATGGAGAACGCCTTCGAGTTCCCCGGCTTCGTCCCCGCGTACATCCGCCCGCTCTTCTGCGAGGGCATGGGCCCGTTCCGCTGGGTGGCCCTCTCCGGAGACCCGGAGGACATCCGCGCCACGGACCGCGTGGTGCGCCAGCTGTTCCCCCAGAAGGCGTCGCTCCAGCGCTGGCTGGACATGGCGGGAGACCGCATCGCGTTCCAGGGCCTGCCGGCGCGCATCTGCTGGCTCGGCTACGGCGAGCGCGCGAAGGCGGGCCTCGCCTTCAACGAGATGGTGCGCAAGGGCGAGGTGAAGGCCCCCATCGTCATTGGCCGGGACCACCTGGACTGCGGCTCGGTGGCGTCGCCCAACCGTGAGACGGAGGCGATGAAGGACGGCACGGACGCGGTGGCGGACTGGCCCATCCTCAACGCGCTGGTGAACGCCGTGAATGGCGCCTCGTGGGTGTCCTTCCACCACGGCGGCGGCGTGGGCATGGGCTACTCGCTGCACGCCGGCCAGGTCATCGTCGCGGACGGCACGCCCGAGGCCGCGCGCCGCATCGAGCGCGTGCTCACCAGCGACCCCGGCATGGGCGTGCTGCGCCACGCGGACGCGGGCTACCCGGAAGCCATCGAGGTGGCGAAGCAGCGCGGCGTGAAGATTCCCGGCATCACCGTCTGAGCCTGGAGGCCGCCATGCACCGCACGCGCTCGAGGTCCCTCCTGGTGCTGATCGCCGCGCTCGCCGCGCTGGCGGGCTGTGCCCCCACGGCCATGGGCCCCATGGTGATGCGCCTGGGGCCCGGGTTTCCGGACAAGAACCTCGGCCAGCTGGGGGTGCGTACGGGCCCCCGGCTCAGCGCCCCCCTCGCCGGTGCCCAGCCGTTCCTCGGCGAGGGAGACCAGTTCCGGGGTGACGACGCCAGCTTCTCCACGCAGCAGTGGGGCATGGCGCTCGACGCGGCGATAACGTGGCCCCTGTCCGAGCGGCTGCACCTCCACACCGGCATCCAGGGGGAGTTCTTCCTCCCCCTGCCCCTCCCCGGCTACGGGCTCTACGCGGGGGCCTCGTACTACGTGGGCTCCGAGCGGCTGGGACTGGCCCCCGCGATGGCGCTGCGCGGGGCCACGGACTTCGGGCTCAACACCCGGGGCGGCCCGGGGAGCATGTTCGGCGCGGAGGCGTCGTGCGCCTTCACGCTCCAGCCGGAGAAGAACGTGTCGCTGGGCCTGGTGCCTTTCTTCGCGTGGCACGTCATGGGCTCGCGTGAGGCCTCGGACACGGCGGTGTACTACGGCGGCGTGGTGGCGGCGCGCTTCACCTGGGGCTGGCTGGACAACGTGGAGCTGTCCGGCGGCTTTGGCCGGGCGAAGGCCGGAAGCGGGGCGAGCTGGAACGTCCCCATCATGGGCGTGCGAGGAGGTCGCTGACACATGGACGCGCTGGAGCTGCTGGTCCGCAACACCTCCGAAGTGCTCAAGGTGGAGGGCACGCACCGCGAGAAGGCGGAGCACGCCCTCACCCCTTATCCTGGCGCCTGCGTGGGTCTGCGCTCGGGCCGCGTCGCGTATGTGGGGCCGGAGTCGGAGCTGCCCGACGGCGCGGTGGACGCCAGCACCGAGCTGGTGGACGCCCGGGGCGGCTTCGTGGGCCCTGCCTTCGTGGACCCGCACACGCACCTCGTCTTCGCGGGGGAGCGCTCCGCGGAGTTTGATTTGCGCAACCAGGGCGCCACGTACCTGGAAATCGCCAAGGCGGGCGGCGGCATCGTCAGCACGGTGCGGGCCACGCGCGCCGCCAGCGAGGACGAGCTGGTGAAGCTCGCCCTGCCCCGCCTCCAGCGTCTGCTGGCGCATGGCGTGACGGTGGCGGAGGTGAAGAGCGGCTACGGGCTCGACTTGGAGAACGAGCTGAAGATGCTGCGCGTGGTGCGCCGGCTGAACGGGCTGACGCCGGTGGAGCTGGTGCCCACGCTGCTGTGCGCGCACGCGGTGCCCGAGGAGTACCGGGGGCGGCGCGAGGACTACGTGCGGCTGTGCATCAACGAAATCCTCCCCGCCGTGGCGCAGGAGGGCCTGGCGCGCTTCTGCGACGTCTTCGTGGAGGAGAGCGCCTTCACCGTGGACGAGGCCCGCCGCATCCTCACCACCGCCCGCGCCCTGGGAATGATTCCCCGGCTGCACGCGGACCAGCTCACCGCCTGCGGCGCCTCGGAGCTCGCGGCGGAACTTGGAGCCGCAACGGCCGACCACCTGGAGCAGCTGACGGAGTCGGGCCTGCGTGCGCTGGCCGAGGCGAACGTCACCGCCGTACTCGTGCCCACCTCCACACTGTTCCTGCGCATGCGTCCCTATGCCCCCGGGCGCAGGTTGCGTGATGCGGGCATCAACGTTGCTTTGGGTTCAAACGTGAATCCTGGCTCGGCCATGAGTGAAAACCTGGCCTTGGCGCTGGGGCTGGCGTGTCTGGAGAACGGGCTCAGCGCGGCCGAAGCCTACTGGGCCGCTACCCGAGGCGCCGCGCTCTCGTTGGGGCTGCAAACACATGGGCGCCTGTCCGTGGGAGACCCGGGCGACCTGGTGGTCTTCAGCTGTGCTTCGTACCGGCATCTGCCCTACCATCTAGGAGTAGGTCACGCGCGGGTGGTGGTGAAGACCGGACGTGTCGTCGTCCGGCAGGAGATGAATTCCTGCGCGTGAAGTGGCGTCGCTTTGACAGGCGACGTATTCCGGTGAGACACGAGAACTTCTCGTCGGGGCCGGGCTGTATAGATACCTGCCGCTTGCCATGTGCCGACTCTTTGGATTCCGTTCATCGACGCCCGCAGCCGTTCACCCTTCGCTGGTGACGGAGAAGAACTCGCTGCTCATCCAGTCGCGTGAGCACAAGGACGGGTGGGGCATTGCCGCCTACGGTGCGGAGCCTCTGCCTCTCGTCGCCCACGGTGTGGGGCCCGCGCACAGCGACCCTGACTTCGAGCGCGTGAGCAGCCGGGTGTCGTCTCACACGGTGGTGGCGCACATCCGCCTCGCGTCCGTGGGCGCGGTGGAGCTGCGCAACTCGCACCCCTTCCACCATGGCCGCTGGTCCTTCGGGCACAACGGGACGGTGCGCGAGTTCGCGAGGCACCGGCCCGCCGTGGAAGCGCTCATCAGCCCGAGCTTCCGCCCCAACATCAAGGGGACGACGGACAGCGAGCGCTGCTTCTACCTGTTCCTTACCCGGCTGTCGGCCAGGCACTCGCTCGAGCACCCGGTCCCTGTGGAGTCCGTGGCCCGCGCGGTGGCGGAGACGATGTCGCTGGTGGCGGCGATTACGGACCAGCCCGGGGACCCGAACCGCTCGGCGATGAACTTCCTGGTGACGAACGGCGAGGTGATGGTGGCCTCGCGCCGCAACCGTCCGCTCCTCCTGTCCACGGGGCCGAGCTGCGGTGGGGTGGCGGGGCTGCCTCCGGTGGGCACGCAGGTGCCGCAGTTCGTCGTCGCCAGCGAGTCGCTGTGCGGTGGGCCGTACTGGGGCACGGTGGACGAGGAGGACGTCATCGGAGTGGACGCGCGCCTCGTGTTCCACCGCTGGCGCGTGCCCGAGCTGGCCGGGGGGGATTTGTTTCCGCCCGTGAATCCGGGCGCTCCGCAAAACGCGGCGTAAGCGCCGGGTGTGGCGCTTCTCTCTTGAGCGCCGCACACGCGAGGGAGCGTCCCTGATGCGCTTCAGGTTCCTCGCGCGCTGGAGGCCGCTCTCGTGATGCGCGCGGATGCACTCGCCGCGCGCTGGAACACCCCTGACGGCCAGCGCCGACGCGAGCAACTCATCGCCATGGGCCTGCGAGGTCCCTGGCGAGAGGTGCTGGTCGGCTTCCCCGGCACGGAGGCGCTGGGGGGCAACCTCGGAGGACTCCGGGGCATCGACCTGACGCAGCAGGAGCTGAGCGGCGCGGACCTCGTGAGGGCGCGGCTGGAGGGCGCGGTGCTGGAGGACTGCGGGCTCCAGGACGCGCGGCTGGAGCTTGCGACGCTGTCAGGGGCCTCGCTGCGCCATGCCCGGATGGAGCGCGCGAACCTGACGGCGTGTGTGGCCCTGGGCGCGAGCTGGGACGACGCGTTCCTGGAGGGCGCGGTGCTCACGGCGTCCAACCTGACGCGCAGCTCCTTCCGCCGTGCACAGCTGCGAGATGCCCGGTTCGACAAGGCCACGTTGCAGCTCGCGGACCTCCGCAACGCGGACCTGCGGGACACGAGCCTGTACTTCTGCGACCTGGAGGACGCGCTCCTCACGTGCGCGCGGTGGGAGCCGGAGCGGGTGTATCCGTATTCGGCCCGGGACTTCGTGCGTGAGGCGCGGAGGGCGGGCTACCCGTCCTTCATCGAGCCCATCCTGATGCTTCAGGGAGGTGCTGGGCTCCTCCGCCTCACGAACCGGCGAGCCCTCCTGCACATCGAGGCGGGGGTGGACGCCAGCTCCGACCTGGATGCGGAAGTGAGCTCGATCTTGAAGGAACGGAACTGGCGCATGCACATGGTCGCGGCGGCGGCCGTTGTGCTGGGGGGCGCGAACGAGCACACCCTGGCGGCCCTGTGGGACGTCCTGGACCGGTGGAGCTGGGCCCATCCTCAGCTCACGGTGGCGTTACTCCTGAGAGACCCTGACTTCGAGGAGCGCGTGCGAGCCCGGATGCACGCCGCCAGCCCGACCCGCCCAGAGAAGGCTGGCACCCCGGACATGAGCGAGGTGCGGGCCTGTCTCGTGTGGGGACTCCATCTGCGGACGACCGCCACTCACCTGCCGACGCTCGGCCTGCGCGGGTCGGTGGAGCACGCCCATCGCTGGCTCGTGCGCCTCCACGAACAGGTGGACCCGCGCATCCAGGCGCAGTGGCATTCAACGCCTCATTCAGCGGCGGAGTGATTCAAGACATCCACGCGTCGAGCAACACTGCCGGCCGTGCCCCGAAGGCCTCAGCCGTGAGCTCGCGCGCATCGCCGCCTGTGTGCCGCAACGTCACGCGCAGGAACTCACGGGGCGCAGCCGCCGGAATCCGGTCCAGCCACTCCACCAACGAGGCCCCGTCCCCGCTCTCCACCATGTCCAGGAAGCCGGTGGAGTACAGGTCGTCGTAGTTCGCCAGCCGGTACAGGTCCGCGTGGTACAGCGGAATTCTTCCCGAGTACGGATACACAATCGCAAACGTGGGACTGGCCACCTCCGAGCGAGGCACTTCCGCGCCCTCGGCCACGCCGCGCGCCAGGTGTGTCTTCCCCGCGCCCAGCTCGCCAATCAGCCCCACGAAGTCACCCGGCCGTAGCAGCTTGCCCAGCCGCACGCCCAGCGCATGCGTCTCCTCGGGAGACTCCAGGCGCAGCGTCTTCACTCGCGTCGCGGTCTCGCTGCTCATCGGCCCCACCGGACCCACAAATCACACAGCCCCTGCTCCACCAGGTCTCCGGCAATCAGCCCCAGCTGCCCGCGCCGTGCCGCCGCCATATCACCAGCGAGCCCATGCGCATACACCGCCGTCCACACCGCGTCCGGCATCGGAAAGCCCTGGGCCAGGAACGCACCGCACAGGCCCGACAGCACGTCCCCCGAGCCTCCCGTGGCCATGCCCGGGTTCCCCGTGGTGTTGATGAACACGCGCCCATCCGGATGGGCCGTCAGCGTCCTGTCACCCTTCAGCACCACCGTCACCCCGAGCCCCGAGGACAGCTGCTTCACCAGCTCCAGCCGCCGCGTCTGGACCTCCTTCGTCGGCTTCCCCGTCAGCCGCGCCATCTCTCCCGGGTGCGGCGTGAGCACCACCGGCCCCTTCGCCTTCCGCAGCACCGACAGGTCCGTGGCCACCGCGTTGAGTGCGTCCGCATCCAGCACCGCCGGCAGCTCCAGCCGCGACAGCAGCTCGCCAATCAGCGCTCCCGTCTCCGGGCCGCGCGGAATCCCGGGCCCCATGACGAGCGCATCCTTGCCCTCGGCCGCCGCCAGCAGCGCGTTCAGGTCGCTCAGCCCCAGCGGCCCTGTGCCGTCCAGGGGCGTGCCCATGATTTCCGCCGAGTGCGACTGAATCGTGTCCAGCGCATCCCCGCGCGCCGCCACCGTGACGAGCCCCGCGCCCGAGCGCAGCGCCGACTTCGCCACCAGCGCCGCCGCGCCCGTCTTCCCCCGGCTCCCCGCCACCACCAGCACGTGCCCGAAGGTGCCCTTGTGCGAGTCCGCCCGGCGCACCGGCAGCGTGGCGCGCGCGTCCGCCTCCTCCACCACCAGCAGCTTCGGCCCGGACAGGTCCTTCGAGGCCTCGCCGCCCATGCCGATGTCCACCCGCCGCACCCGCCCGCACAGCGAGGCCCCGGGCTCCAGCACCTGCCCCGGCTTGAGGAAGCCGAAGGCCACCGTGACATCCGCCTCCACGCACGGCGAGAAGGGCTCGCCCGTGTCGCTCTGCAGGCCCGAGGGCACGTCCGCCGCCACCACCTTCGCCCCCGCGAACCGCCAGCGGGAAATCGCGCCAATCGCCTCGGCGAACTCCCCGGCCGGCGCACGGCTCAGCCCCGTGCCGAACAGCGCATCCACCACCACGTCGCCGTGCCCCAACTCCGGCAGCGACGCCAGCGAGCGGGGCACCACGCCGAAGCCCTTCAGCGCCGCGAGATTCCGCTTCGACTCCACGGTCAGCTTCGCCGCGTCCCCCACCAGCGCCACGAGCACGCGCGCCCCACCCTCCTGGAGGAAGCGCGCCGCGACCAGCCCGTCCCCGCCGTTGTTCCCAGGGCCGCACAGCACGGTGACGCGCCCCTCCGGGCCGGCCACGCTCCGGGCCACCTCGGCGAGCCCCCGCCCCGCGTTCTCCATCAGCAGCGCGGAGGGCATCCCGTGATGCTCTTCCGCATCCAGCTCGGCCTGACGCATCTGGGCCGCGGTGAGGACTCGCAACATGCGCTCACTCCCCCTTCTTCTGGAGCACCACCGTGGCTGCCGCCACGCCGGCGTCATGCGACAGCGCGAGGAAGGCCTCCAACCCCCGCGCCTCCATCACCTCCAACGCCACCCCGGACAGCGCGAAGTACGGCGGGCCACCGTCCCGCCGCACCTCCATGTCCTTCCAGCGGATGCCCGGAGGCGCGCCCAGGGCCTTCACCAGGGCCTCCTTGGCCGCCCAGCGCGCCGCGTACGCGCTGGCCGCGTCATGCCGCTGGCCGCACAGCGCCCGCTCCTCCGCCGTGTACACGCGGTTCAGGAAGGCCTCCGCGCGCGGCCCCTCCATGATGCGCTGGATGCGGGAGATGGAGCAGATGTCCAGGCCGAGGCCGACGATTCCCATGCCGCGCTACCCCGGGTTGCGCATCAGGTCCAACATCTCCCGCACCGCGCGGTCGAAGCCCACCAGCACCGCGCGCCCCACAATCGCGTGGCCGATGTTCAGCTCGTCGATTTCAGCGATTCGGGCAATGGCCTGCACGTTGTCGTAGTTGAGCCCGTGGCCCGCGGCCACGCCCATGCCCAGCTTCGTGCCCGCCTTGGCCGCGTCCACGATTCGCGCCAGCTCCCGCGCACGCTCCTTCTCGTTGCGCGCCTCGCAGTAGCGGCCGGTGTGCAGCTCGATGCGGTCCGCGTTCACCTTGTGCGACGCCCGCACCTGGTCCAGGTCCGGGTCGATGAACAGCGAGACGACAATCTCCCCGTCCTTGAGGTTCTTGATGATCTTCGCGACGTGCTCGCGCTGGCCCGCGACTTCCAGGCCACCCTCGGTGGTGAGCTCCTCGCGCCGCTCGGGCACCAGCGTCACCACGTCCGGCTTGTGCTCGTAGGCGATCTTCACCATCTCCGCGGTGGCCGCCATCTCGAGATTGAGCAGCGTCTGCACCGTCTCGCGGAGGATGCGCAAATCGCGGTCCTGGATGTGGCGCCGGTCCTCGCGCAGGTGGATGGTGATCTGCTGCGCGCCGGCCAGCTCGGCCATGGCCGCCGCCGTCACCGGATCCGGGTACGTGGTTCGCCGCGCCTGCCGCAGCGTCGCCACATGGTCCACGTTGACACCCAGTCGCTGTCCCATCGACCGCACCTCGCTTGCGCGGGCACGGGATTGTCGATGGCCCCGGGACGCGCCGGCCCTTCTTTTCGCGGCCGGCGTCCGGAAGTCAACCGCCGTGAGCGGTGACTCAGCCGTTGAGTGTCTTGGAGAGCGCCGCGGCGATCTCCCTGGCGTACGCCTCGTTGCGGACGGCGTCCTCGCCCTCGATGAGCACGCGCACCTTGGGCTCCGTGCCGGAGAAGCGCACCAGCACGCGGCCGGCATTGCCCAGCCGCTGCTCCACGCTCTTGATGGCCTTCATCACCTCCGGCATCTCGCCGAGCTCCTTCTTCTGCTTCACCACCACGTTGAGCAGCGTCTGGGGCACCGGCTCGAAGATGGAGGACAGCTCGCTCAGCGGCTTGCCCGAGCGGCACATGACCGCCAGCAACTGCAGCGCCGCCAGGGTGCCGTCGCCGGTGGTGGTGTGGTCCAGGAAGATGAGGTGACCGCTCTGCTCGCCGCCCAGGTTGTAGCCGTTGCGGCGCATCTCATCGACGACGTAGCGGTCGCCCACGCGGGTGCGGGCCACCTTGACGCCCAGCTTGGACACCGCGCGCTCCAGGCCGATGTTGCTCATCACCGTCGTCACGAGCGTCTTCTTCTTGAGCAGCTTGCGGGCCACCAGCTCGTCCGTGCAGATGGCCATGATGGCGTCGCCGTCCACCACCTTGCCCTTCTCGTCCACGACGATGAGGCGGTCCGCGTCGCCGTCCAGCGCGATGCCGATGTGGGCACCGTGCTTCACCACCGCGCGAGCCAGGCCCTCCGGGTGGAGCGCGCCGCACTTGTGGTTGATGTTCTTGCCGTCCGGGTTCACGCCGAGGGTAATCACCTTGGCGCCCAGCTCCTCCAGCACGGCGGGCGCCGTCTTGTAGGCCGCGCCGTTGGCGCAGTCCACGACGACGGTCATCCCCTCCAGGGTCAGCTCGCGCGGGAAGGTGGCCTTGAGGAACACGATGTAGCGGCCGCGCGCGTCCTCCATGCGGAACGCCCGGCCAATCTTCGTGGCCGTGGGGCGGATGGAGTCGATGGAGCCGCTGGACACCAGCTCTTCAATCTTCCCCTCCGTCTCGTCCGGCAGCTTGAAGCCGTCGCGCCAGAAGAACTTGATGCCGTTGTCCTCGTACGGGTTGTGGGAAGCGGAGATGACCGCGCCCGCGTCCGCCCGCATGGAGGTGGTGAGGTTGGAGATGCCCGGCGTCGGCAGCGGGCCCACGAGCTCCACGTCCACGCCCATGGAGATGATGCCGGCGGCCAGCGCCTGCTCGAGCATGTAGCCCGACAGCCGCGTGTCCTTGCCGATGATGACGCGGTGCCGGTGCGGCCCGTTGCGGATGAGGAACGCGAGCGCACGCCCGAGCTGCATCGCCACCTCGGCCGTCATCGGGTAGACGTTCGCCTTGCCGCGCACGCCGTCCGTGCCGAACAGCTTCTGCGACGCCCGCTCCTCCTTCGGAGGCATGTTCATCCTGTACGCCATGTGTGCCGCTCCACCTTTCCCACGCCGGGCCTGCGCCGGCCTTCGACGTCGGGGCTTATACCCCGCCCTCAGTACGGGCCCGAAGTGACGGACCCGGTGTTCCCTGGGCAACCTCCCAGGCGTGCAGGCTTATCAGCCTCAACGAGATTGCGAAATCAGTACCAACGCCGCCGGAGGGTCTCGGATGCATCGCGCCACGAGTCCCATGAGAGCGATGGGCGCCGCACAGTGCCTCCCTGGCTGCCCCCCGGCGGTGCCCGGCAGTCCACACAGCGAGGACTGAAAGCCACACCAAATTACCGCCCGTACAGCAGGCCACCCTCCATTCCTTGCCGGATCGCATCCGCCACGACCAGGGCGTCCCGGGCCTCCACCACGTCGTGCACCCGGACCACGTCAGCGCCCCCCAGGGCGGCCATGGCGGCCACGGAGCCCAGCGTCGCCGCCAGCCGCTCGGTGGCTGGCTTGCCCCCCGTCAGCTTGCCGAGGAAGCCCTTCCGGCTGGTGCCCACCAGCAGCGGCAGCCCCAGCACGCGCAATTCGCCCAGGCGGCGCAGCAGGAAGAGGTTGTGGTCGACCGTCTTCCCGAAGCCGATGCCCGGGTCCAGGAGGATGCGCCCGCGTGGCACCCCCGCCGCCTCCGCCCGCGCCAGGGCGTCCTCCAGGAAGGCCAGCACCTCGTCCACCACGTCGTCGTAGCGCGGCGACTGCTGCATGGTGGCCGGAGTGCCCTGGATGTGCATGAGACAGCAGGCCGCCCCCGCCTCGGCCACCACGCGCGGCAAGTCGGGGTCGGAGCGGAAGCCGGTGATGTCGTTGATGAGGTGCGCGCCCGCCTTCAGCACCTCGCGGGCGACGGCCGCCTTGGTGGTGTCCACCGACAGGGGCACGGAGGTCCGCGCCCGCAGGCCCTGGATGACGGGCAGCACCCGCGCCACCTCCTCCTCCGCGTCCACCGGCTGGGAGCCGGGACGGGTGGACTCTCCACCTACATCGAGCAGATCCGCGCCCGCCTCCGCCAGCGCCACGCCGTGGGCAATGGCGGCCTCCGCGTCGAAGAAGCGCCCGCCGTCGGAGAAGCTGTCCGGCGTCACGTTCACCACGCCCATGACGTAGGTGCGCGTGCCCCACGCGAAGGTGCGCCCACCCAGCTCCAGCGCGCCAGAGGCCTTCCCCGCCTCCAGTGCCCGCTCCACCGTGGCGGCCAGTGCCGTCAGCGGGGGCGACTCCAAGCGTGCCGTGGCCAGCAGCCGGTCGAACTGCTCCTTGCGCCCCGTGAGCAGCCCCGTGCCTGGCCGCGCCTTCGCGTCACCGGGAATCCAGGCGGGGTACTCCTCCAGCCCGGGCGCCGTGGCGGTGGCGTGGAGGGACTGGAGGAAGTGCCCCTCCTCCTTCGCCAGCCCTGTGAGGAGCAGCTGGGCGTGGGGGAGCTTCTCCAGCAGGTACTCGCGGGCGGACGGGGGCAGCCCCAGCCGCCGGAAGGCGAGCAGCAGATCCTCCGGACGGTCGGCGACAATCGGACGGGCACGAGGCATGGGGAGGCGGCTCCTGCGGCGCGGTTCGCGCACCCTACCGCCCGCTCCGCCCTTCGTCCCATGGGTAGAACAATGCGTCCCATCCCTCGCGGCTGGTGGTGACGGTTCGGGGGCGCATATTGAGTGCGGAGGACGGAAGGCCCTGAGGGCCGCCGCCCCCGGAAGAAAAGGAGCACTCCATGATGACCGTTCGACCCTCTGAAGCCCGCGGACATGCCAACCACGGCTGGCTGGACTCCCACCACACCTTCTCGTTCGGGAGCTACTACGCCCCCGACAACATGGGCTTCCGCGCCCTGCGCGTCATCAACGAGGACCGTGTCACGGCCGGCGAGGGCTTCGACACGCACCCCCACCGCGACATGGAAATCATCACCTACCCCCTCAGCGGGGCCATTGCCCACCGTGACAGCACGGGCGGCGACGGGCTGCTGCGCGCGGGTGAGGTGCAGCGGATGACGGCCGGCACCGGTGTCATGCACAGCGAGATGAACGGCTCGGACCAGGACCTGCACTTCCTGCAGATCTGGATCATCCCCGAGCGGCGCGGCCTGAAGCCCGGCTACGAGCAGAAGGCGTTTCCGGAGTCCGAGCGGCAGGGACGCTGGCGCGTGGTGGCCAGCCCCGACGCGCGCGAGGGCAGCCTCACCGTGCACCAGGACGTGTCGCTGCACAGCACGCTCCTGGGCGTGGGCGAGCAGGCCGAGTACACGCTGGCCCCCGGCCGCCACGCCTGGCTGCAGCTGGCCCGCGGCAAGGGCACGCTCAACGGCCTGGAGCTGAAGGCCGGTGACGGCGTGGCCGTGTCCGAGGAGTCTCGGCTGGTCCTCACCGCCACCGAGCCCGTCGAGGCGCTGCTCTTCGACCTGGCCTGAGCGGCCGGGCATGAGGCCCGCAAAGCAGAAGGCCCTTCCCGGTGTGCTGGGAAGGGCCTTCGTCATTTCCACGGTGACGGTGGGACTACGCCTTCTTCGGCTCCATCGTCGGAATCGCATCGAGCGCGTCGAGGATCTTCCGCTTGTCCTTCTTCTCCGTCGCCTTCGGCGGAGCGTTGACGCGCGGAGGCGGACGCTCACGGGTGAGCTGGCCGCCCTGGAGGAGGATGTTCACGTCCTCGGCGTCCAGCGTCTCGTACTCCACCAGCGCCTCGGCGACGCGCTTGAGGGCCTCGAGGTTCTCGGTCAGCAGGCGCTTGCCGTTGTCGTAGCAGCCCACGACGATGGAGCGGACCTCCATGTCGATCTGCCGCGCGGTGTCCTCGGAGTAGTCCTTGGACGAGTTGAAGTCGCGGCCCATGAACACCTCACCGTCGCTCTTGCCGAACGCCAGCGGGCCCATCTTCTCGCTCATGCCCCAGCGGCACACCATGGCGCGCGCCGTCTCGGTGGCGCGCTCGATGTCGTTCGCCGCGCCGCTGCTCATCTCGTTGAACATGAGCTCTTCGGCGATGCGGCCGCCCATGGCCATGGAGATCTGGTCGAGCATCTGCTTCTTGTAGCCGTTGATCTTGTCCTCGGTGGGCAGGCTCCAGGTGACGCCCAGGGCCTGGCCGCGCGGGATGATGGTGACCTTGTGGAGCGGGTCACAACCCGGGAGGAGCTTGGCCAGCAGCGCGTGGCCCGCCTCGTGGACGGCGGTGTTCCGCTTCTCCTTCTCGGTCATGATCATGGACCGGCGCTCCGGGCCCATGAACACCTTGTCCTTGGCGGCCTCGAAGTCGCTCAGGTCCACGCGCTCCTTGTTCTGCCGCGCGGCCATGAGCGCCGACTCGTTCACCAGGTTCTCCAGGTCCGCGCCCGTCATGCCCGGCGTACCGCGGGCGATGACCTCGAGCTCCACTTCCGGAGCCAGCGGCACGCGCCGGGTGTGCACCTTGAGGACGCCCAGGCGGCCCTTCAGGTCGGGGCGCGGCACCACGATGCGCCGGTCGAAGCGGCCGGGACGCTGCAGGGCAGGGTCCAGCACGTCCGGACGGTTGGTGGCGGCAATCAGGATGACGCCGTCGTTGGACTCGAAGCCGTCCATCTCCACGAGCAGCTGGTTGAGCGTCTGCTCGCGCTCGTCGTGACCGCCGCCCAGGCCGGCGCCACGGTGGCGGCCGACGGCGTCGATCTCGTCGATGAAGATGATGCAGGGGGCGTTCTTCTTGCCCTGCTCGAACAAGTCCCGGACACGGCTGGCGCCGACGCCCACGAACATCTCCACGAAGTCCGAGCCGGAGATGGAGAAGAACGGAACACCGGCCTCACCGGCCACCGCTCGGGCGAGCAGCGTCTTGCCCGTTCCCGGGGGGCCCATCATCAGCACGCCCTTGGGGATGCGACCGCCCAGCTTGGTGAACTTCTTCGGGTCCTTGAGGAAGGCGACAATCTCCTCCAGCTCCTCCTTGCACTCGTCCACGCCGGCCACGTCCGCGAAGGTGACCTTGTTGTGGCTCTCGCTGAGGAGCTTCGCCTTCGACTTGCCGAAGGTCATGGCCTTGCCGCTACCACCCTGCAGCTGGCGCATGAAGAAGATGAAGAAGAGGAACAGGAAGACCACCGGCATCCACTGGCCGAGGATGGTGAGCCAGAGGCTGTTCTGCTCCTCCCGCTCGTACTTCACGTCCACGCCGTTGGCGCGGAGCTGGTTGAGCATGGCCGCGTCCGGCGCGGGGCCCGTCGTACGGAACTTCTCACTCGTATCGACGAACTTGCCGGAGTAGGTGTTGCCCTTGACGGCGACTTCCTTGACCTTCTTCTCCTCCACCTTCGACAGCAGCTGCGTGAAGGATGGCTCCTGGACCTGGTCATTGCCCTGGGAGAAGAAGTTGTAGAAGGCGACGAAGAGGACGATCAGGATGACCCAGAGCCCGATGGTCTTGTAGGTCGAACGCACGTGTCAGCTGCCCTTTCGGTACTCGGCGGGATGAGGGCCGCGCTGGGAAGAACCCCAGCTATTTCCATCATTTGGCCGACACCAGGCGAGCAACCCAACGTCGGACCGTATCAGCAACAGCAAAAAGCCCTCAACTATTTAGGGGGCCGCGGCCATCCCCTCACTCTGCACTGTTCCACTCTATAACGAAGGGGGCCGCTGAATGCTCGCACCCGGAGGTGCCGCCCACAGGGAGTGTCCGGAAGGAACTCCTGTTGACGCGGGTGCCCACAACCCGGGGAGCCACAGCACCTGCCCCCCGGCGTCCACCACCACCGGCCACGTACCGCGCGTTTCCTCCGGCACCCGAAGGTCCACCAACAGGTCCTGGAGCTTTCGTTGTCCCGCCGCCATCCGGAGGCGGTCGCCCGGTTGGCGTGTCCGCACGGTGAGCGGCCACAGCGTCCCCTCGGCGAGCACAAGCCCGTGCATGCCCGTCGGCGGCGGTCCGCGCGCCACGGAGAAGCGCCAGCCCGTTCCGTCCAGCGCTCCCCGCGCGCCCTCACCCTCCAGGTGCAGCTCCGCCGGGGCCACGGGCGGGCGGGGACGGAAGGTGCGGACCCGCCCGCCGACGGCGCGCAGCTCGTAGCCCTGCCCCAGCGGGGTGTTGCGCCCCCGCTCCACCGCGCTCAGCACGCGCAGCAGCGTGGCGTCATCCACTGGCAGGCCGTCCCTCTCGAGCAGGCGGACGAGCACCCGCCGCCGCAGCGGCGGCTCCAGCGCGCGCACCCCCACGGCATCCAGGCTTTCGTCGTGCAGCAGCAGCCGCCGCCACGCCTCCTCCGCCAGGCGCGTCAGCAGCGCGTCGTCCTCCGCCGCATGCCGGGCGAAGGCCGCCAGCCGCGCCTCCACGCGGTAGCCCGCGGCGCGCGACAGGGCCGGCAGCACGTCCTCCCGGATGCGCGTCCGGAAGAAGAGCGGGTCCGAGTTCATCGGGTCTGTCCAGAAGCCGACACCCTCCGCCTCCAGGAAGGCGACCACCTCGTCGCGCGTACGGTCCAGGAGCGGACGGACGAGCCCCGGACGCGAGGCGTGGATTCCACCCGCGCCCCGCAGCGCCGTGCCGCGCGCGAGCCGCATCAGCAGCGTCTCCGCCTGGTCGCTCGCCGTGTGAGCGGTGGCCACCACGTCCAGCCCACGCTCGCGCCGCACCGTCTCCAGCATCGCGTAGCGGGCCTCGCGCGCCCTCGCCTCGAGGCCCGTGCCCGCGCCCACCTCCAGCACCCGCGCATGGCACGGCACGCCCAGGCGGGCGGCCAGGCCCTCGACTGCCCGCACCTCTGCCTCGGCCCCGGGCCTCAGGCCATGGTCCAGCGTGGCGGCCTCCACGCGCAGCCCCAGGCGGGGCGCCACGCGCACGGTGCCGACCAGCAGTGCGGTGGAGTCAGCGCCTCCTGAGACGGCGAGCAGCACCGAGCGCCCCTCGAGGCCGAGGCGCTTGTAGGCCGCCTCCAAGGTCTTCGTCAGAGGCTGCGGTGGGAGGTCAATGCGGGGCATCTGACAGGGGCGGAATGGATTGTCGAATGGCTGGGTTACAGAGGCGCATGCGGTTGAAGGTAGGGGGGTCGGTTCTTATGATCGTCACACCGGATGGGCGTGGTCGCGGAAGCGGAAATAGTCGCTTTCGTTGGGATTGTTGAGCGGACGGTCGAATTTCAAGGTGTTGGGCCTAGGGGTCCCCCCCCTCCCCCTCTGGGCCCACGGGTCCGCCAGGAGATCCACTCCCGGCGGTCCCTCTTTCCGAAGCGCCCCGGACTTCCTCGCTTGAGGTCCGGGGCGTTTCCTTTTTCGCGCCCTGCTGCACACGTCACGTGCGACTGCACGAGCCCGGGTGTGGACCATGCGGACGCGGAATCAGTCCTTTGAAACCGTTGACCCACTTGTGAGTCTGTCGGATAACGACCCTGGTGTGTTCAGGTCGTCACCTCGAATCCGCCCCGGAGACCCAGGTATGGCAGGCACTGACAAGCGCAAGCAGTCGCTGTACTTCCCCGAGGAGATGCTGAAGGAGATCCAGGAGGAAGCGACCCGCCAGGACCGCTCCCTGTCGTGGGTCGTTCAGCAGGCGTGGAAGATCGCCCGTGAGCGCATCAAGTCGTTCCCCGCCGTGAACGACGTGACTGGCGACGAGCGCCAGGACCCACGGGAGGAGTAGCGAGGGCATGGCCACGACCGACCATCGCAAGCAGAGTCTCTACTTCCCCGAGGACATGCTGGAGGAGATCCAGCGTGAGGCGACGCGGCAGGACCGCTCGCTCTCGTGGATCGTGCAGCAGGCGTGGAAGGTGGCGCGCGGCGACATCCGGAAGATGCCTTCCGTGAATGACGTGCTGAGCCCGCCGCCCCGTCCCGCGCCGGCGCCCGTCGCCGCGGCGGTGGCTCCCACGGCCGCAGTGCCGGTGGTAGCCGCGGCCTCGTCCTCGGACGAGTCCAAGTAGTCCCCCGGCTCCCGCGCACGGCCCTCCGGCACTCCTGCCGGTGGGCCGCGCGGGCACAAGCGCGCGGCCCCAACGCGCTTTCCGGCTCCTCCGGGAGGGTCGTTTTTTTGCCGGGCCTCCTGCGCCGTGCGAGGGATCTGCGCACTCCATGCGCGACTCGCTGGCCTTGCACCTCGCACTGTTCCGCCGCCAGAGGGCGCAGATTGCCCGCGTGGTGGACGGCCACACCGACGCCTTTCGTGCCTACGAGGCCCGCTACCGGCGGCGTACCGCCGGCTACCGGCGCATCGTGACGCTGCCCGCGGTGCACCAGCAGGTGCAGGCCGCGGACGTCGTGTACGTGGGCGACTACCACACGCTCCCGCTCGCGCAGCAGACGTACCTCGCCCTGGTGGAGCGCGCGCTCGCGTCGGGCCGCCGCGTCGTCCTCGCGCTCGAGTGCGTGGAGGGCCGTCACCAGTCCGCGCTGGACGCGTGGCTCGCGGGCCGGCTGCCGGAGCGCGCGCTGCTGGAGCGGCTGGGCGTCGCGGCCAGCGCCTCGGGCTTCAGTGCCGGGACGGGCGTTCGCGCCCTGCTCTCCTTCGCGCGGCGGCAGCGGCTGGAGGTGGTGGGCATCGACCGGCGCGCCCAGGGTGAGCGCTCGCTGGCGCTGCGGGACGCCTACGCGGCCGAGCGCATCGCCCGCGCGGCGCGCGCGGAGGACCGGCCGCTGGTCATGGTGCTGGTGGGCCAGTACCACGTGGCGCCCTGCCACCTGCCCGCGCAGGTGGAGCGCGCGCTCGGCGCGGACGCGCGGCGGGGGCTCGTGGTGTACCAGAACGCGGAAGGCGTCTGGTGGCGGCTGGCGCGCGAGGGACGCGTGGGCGCGGCGGAGGCGGTGGAGTTGGCGGACGGCGCGCTGTGCCTCCTCAACGCCTCCCCCGTCGTGTGCCAGCAGAGCTTCCTCGACTACCTGGAGGCGGAGGCCGGGGACGCGCCGCTGGTGGACGCGGACCGGAGCGCGGCGGAGCGGTTCCGGGAGATGTCGGCGCTGATTGGCCGCCTGGCCGGAGTGCCGGTGCTGCGCGCGCTGGACTCGGTGGAGGTGACGACGGCGGCGGACGGCGACGTGCTGGCGCGCATCCAGCAGCGCGGGCGCTTCACGCACTCGGAGCTGACACAGCTGAGGCGGCACATCCTCTCGCGGGAGAGCGGCTACATCCCCCGGGCGCGCACGGCGTACCTCGCGTCACTCTCGCTGAACCACGCGGCGGAGGAGGCGGCGCACTTCGTCCGGCACTGCGCGGTGGGCGACGCCATGGAGGCGCCGCGCCGCGCGTCCGAGGCGTTCTACGCGCGCTGCATGGAGGAGGCGCTCGGCTTCTTCGGCTCGAAGCTGGTGAACCCGCGCCGCACGTGCCCGGGGCTGGCCGAGTGGGCGAAGCGCTTCGGCGAGGGCCGGGGCGTGGAGCGGCAGATTGCCGCCTTCGTGCTGGCGCACAAGGCCGCGGAGACCGAGGGCCCCGAGGAGGCCGTGAAGCTGCTGCCCCTTCGCAAGGACCGGCTCTTCCACGGCGTCAGCCACGCCCTGGGCTACCTGCTGGGCGACAGGCTCTACCAGGCCTTCGACGAGGGCAGCGTGGCGAAGGCGGAAGTGCAGGCGCTCTTCCGCGATCCATTCGAGGACCCGCGGGGCGCGTACTTCACGTGGACGGAGCGCCTGGGCGCCCCGAGCAGGATGTCCGCCGTCACGCAGGGCTGAGCGGCGGGCACCGTCGTCGCCGGCCCGAGCTGCCGGGCTCCGGGGCACGACGTCCTACTGGGCGTCCTTCGGCTTGACGGCGCCCTTCACCTTCGTGCGGAACTCGCGCATCCGCTCCTTGAACTTCATGCGCTGATCCTCGGAGAGCTGACCGCCCGCCGCCTCGCGCTGGGCCTTCATCTCCTCGCGGAGCTGGCGCCCCTCGGTCTTGAAGAGGTCGGCCTGGGCCTGGGTGATGCGCCCCTCGGCCACCGCGCGGTCGAGGCGGTGCTCCAGGCGGAACATCCTCCCCCCGTGCTTGCCGCGCTTGTGATGCTTGCCCTCGTGGTGGCCCTGCTCCGGCGTGGGCGCGGGGGCCGGCGTGGGAGTGGCCTCGGCGGCCAGCATCGGGGTGGCGAACAGCAGCGACGCAACGACAGCGGACCGCAGGGCGGACGTCAGACGCATGGTGGACTTCTCCTCGGCTCATGGCGACGCGACCTGGTGTCGCGTCGTCTTCTGCCTGAGAGAACCCCGCGCGCGCCAAAAGGTTAAATCCGCCCGCATCCGGGGGTGGAAACCCCTCTGACGCGGGCAGGGTGCCGGCCTCGCGAGCCAGCCCCCTGCCCCAAGTCCTACCGCGCCATGGGCTTCACGGCGCGCGTGGCGATGAAGCCGGAGAGGTACTCGGACAGCTTGTCCCCGGGAACGTGCTTGTCCTCGAAGAAGCCGGTGATGGCGAAGCCCGCGTCCGTCTGCCCGCCGAGCTGATCCTCCAGCGAGTGCGCGTAGCACAGGGGCTCGTCCCCGTAGCGCGCGCGCTCCTCGTCCGTGAGGCTGGTGAAGTCCGAGTACGGCATCTTGTACTTGAGCTGCATCACTCCCTGCTGCTCCAGCTTCGGATCGAACAGGAAGATGACGGGGTTGCTGAAGCCCGCCAGCAGCGCGCCGCCCGGACGCAGCACGCGGTACGCCTCGCGCCACACGGGGCGGATGGTGTCCACGAAGCAGTTGGAGCACGGGTGGAAGACGAGGTCGAAGCTGCCGTCGGGGAAGGCGGACAGGTCGCGCATGTCGCCCTCCACCAGCCGCAGCTCCAGGCCGTCACGCTCGGCCACCTTGCGGTCCTGCCCGAGCTGGGCGGGCGAGTTGTCCAGCACCGTCACCCGCGCCCCCGCCGCGGCGAAGACTGGCGCCTGCTGCCCGCCCGCGCCCGCCAGGCACAGCACGTCCTTGCCCGCCAGGTCGCCGAACCACTCGCGCGGCACCGGCTTGTTGGGGGTGAGCACCACGCTCCACTCCCCGCGTCGCGCTGCGGCGATGACCTCCGGGCCCACCGGCAGCGTCCACCGGTCTCCCTTCGCCACCTGCCGGTCCCACGCCTCGCGGTTGTAACGTCGTACGTCGGCATCAAGTGTCATGAAGCACCCGTCCTTCCATCCCTCCCGCCACGGTGATGACCTCGCCCGTCACGTGGCCGGAGATGCGGTCCGAGGCGAGTGACACCACGACGCGTGCCACGTCCTCCGGCTGACCGACCTTCCGGAGCGGCATGGTGCGCGTCACGCGCTTCACGAAGCCCGGGTCGTCCAGCTTGTCGCGGTGCCGGTCCACCGCCGTCCAGCCTGGGCACACCACGTTGACGCGGCCCAGGGGGGCGATACGGCCCAGCTCGTTCTTCAGGCTCTTGACGAAGCCCCCCGCCAGCGCGCCCTTGGCCGCCGCGTAGTCCGAGTGCCCCGCCTCGCCGAACAGCCCCGCCGTGGAGCTGATGATGACGATGTTGCCCGTGCCCGTGGTGGCCACGTGCCGAAGGAAGGCACGGCAGCACAGGAACACGCTGTCCAGGTTCTCCGCCAGCGTGCGGCGCCAGCGCTCCAGGGACATCTGCCACACCGGGGCGTCGGGCGCGGGCCACACGCCCGCATTGCACACCAGCACGTCCAGCCGGCCCAGCGCCGACACGGCCGCGGGCACCAGCGCGTCCACGTCCGCCTCCACCGTCAGGTCCGCGCGCACCGCCGCGCCACCCACCTCGCGCGCCAGCGTCTCCGCCCCCTGCGCGTTGGAGTGGTAGTGCACCGCCACCTTCGCGCCCTCCTCGAAGAACGCGCGAGTCAGCGCCGTGCCGATGCCACCCGCGCCGCCCGTGACGAGGACGCCCCTGCCCTTCAGCTCCGTGTCCATCCGTGGCTTCCTTCCCGGGGCCAGCCGTCCTCGGAGACCGGGCACACTGGTGGCGTCCGGCGGCTCCGACAGCGGGGACCCCGTTTCCGAGAACACCTGCATGCCGCCGAGCCTCCAGCCGAGGCCCGGCGGCGTCCCACCCCTGGGTGCCGCCCTGGCCGCTCAGCTCAGGCGCAGCAGCTTCCGGGCCTGCTCCGGCGTGGCCGGCTCACGGCCGTTGGCCCGCGCGCGCTTCGCGGCCTCGGCGACCAGCTCCCAGTTGCCCTTCGCGAGCACGCCCTTGGACACGTAGATGTTGTCCTCCAGGCCCACGCGCGCGTTGCCGCCCCGCTTCGCCGCCTCGTCCACGTAGGGCAGCTGGTGCCGGCCCACGCCCGCGACCGTCCAGGTGGAGCCCTCCGGCAGCGCGGCAATCATGAAGTCCAGCACCTCGGGCCGGGGCTGCAGCGTGCCCGGCACCCCGAGCACGAAGTCGAAGTGCGCCGGCAGGTCCACCAGCCCCTCCTTCGCGAGGTAGCGGGCCTCGTCAATCATGCCCACGTCGAAGCACTCCAGCTCCGGCCGAAGGCCGATGCCGCGGATGCGCTTCGCGATGTCCCGGACGAGCGGGCGGGGATTCCAGAAGACCTCCTCGCCGAAGTTCACCGTGCCCGTGGTGAGCGTGGCCATGTCCGGCCGGTCCGAGCCCGTGAGCGTCAGCGGGCCACAGCGCTCGTCCACGCTCATGCCCACCGCGCCGCCGGTGGACGTCTGGATGAGCACGTCCGTGCGCTTGCGGATGGCGCGGATGGCGGCGCGGAACAGCTCCGCGTCCTGGGAGGGCTTGCCGTCCGCCGTGCGCACGTGCAGGTGCACCATCGCCGCGCCGGCCTCACGGCAGCGCACCGCGTCCTCGGCGATCTCCTCGGCGGAGATCGGCAGGTGCGGCGTCTGCTCGCGCGTCGTCTCGGCGCCGACCATCGCCGCGGTGATGACCATGGGCGTGCTCATTTTTGACCTCGCTGCTTGTCCTTCGGAACCACGCAGGTCCCCGAAGCACGGCACACCACCACCGGCTCCTGCAACAGGTCCGCCGCCGAATCGTTCACGTCCGGGCGCGGGCGGATGACCTTGCGCGCCTCGAAGCGCATCTTCCGCGACGTGTTGCCCGCGCTGACAATCTCCCCTTCCGCCTCGATGAAGTCCCCGGCGTACACGGGCGCGAGGAACTCCACCGAGTCGTAGGCGCGGAACAGCCCCTCGTCCCCGTCGCTGCGGATGCACAGCTCCGTGGCCACGTCGCCGAAGAGGCCCAGCATGCGCGCGCCGTCCACGAGGTTGCCGCCGTAGTGCGCGTCATGGCTGCTCATGCGCAGGCGGATGACGGCCTTCGTTCCGGTGCTCACGTGGGCTCTCCCTGGTAGTGCATGCCCTGCGGCTCCTTGCCTTCCTTCTTCAGGAGCGCATGGACGATGTAGTTGGCCACGTCCGACGGCTTGGTGCCCGGACCGAAGCCCGCGTCGAAGCCCAGCTCCAGCGCCAGCTTGTGGTCCACGCGCGGCCCGCCCAGCAGCAGCTGGACCTTGCCGTGGATGCCCGCAGCCTTGGCCGCGTCGATGAACTGGCGCGAGTTGTCCTTGTGCACGTCGCGCTGGGTGACGACCTGGCTCACGAGAATCGCGTCGGCGTTCTTCGCCAACGCCTTCTTGATGAGGTCCTCGTTGGGCACCTGGCTGCCCAGGTTGTACGCCTCGAAGCCCGGGTAGCGCTCCAGGCCGTAGTCGCCCGCGTAGCCCTTCATGTTCAGGATGGCGTCGATGCCCACCGTGTGCGTGTCCGTGCCGGTGCACGCGCCGAACACGACGATGCGCCGGCCCACCTTCTCCTTGATGAAGGCGTTGAGGTCGTCGAAGGACATCTTCTTGACGATGACCTCGGGCACGTCGATTTCGGCGTAGTCCAGGTACATGCCCGAGCGGGCGTAGACGACGAAGAACGTGTAGTTGTCCGCGGCGCGCTCGGCGGCGGCGACCTTCACGTCGGAGAACCCCATCTTCTTCGTGAAGACGGCGGCGGCTTCCTTGGCCTTCTCCGACAGCGGCACCGGCAGTGTGAACGAAATCTGCACCACGCCGTCGTCGCGCCGGTCGCCGTAGGGACGGATGATCTGCTTGCTCGGCTTCACCATCGGCTCATCTCCCCCCGCCCCGCTGCAGCTTCACGCTGGTGCCCACCTTCTCGGCCAGAGGAGCGAAGCGCTCCTTCTTGCCCTGCTCGAGGTGGAAGACGATGGACCAGGTGGTCTTCCCGTCGCACCCCACGTACGTCACCGTGTCCACCACGCCGCCGTTGGGCGCATTGTCCGAGTCCAGCCGCTTCGCCGCCGGCTGCCCGCCCACCTTGATGCGCGCCCAGTTGGCGCCGCCGATGGAGGCGACAATCTTGTCCACGCACGTCTGGGCCTTCATGCCCGCCGTCTGCACCGAGCCCACGTCCACCAGGAAGTAGGCGTCGCCGCTGGGCGCGGTGAACCTGGCGGTCCCATCCTCCGCCGAGCGGGACCAGGCCGCCGGCACCTGGAGGGACACGTTCTTCACCTGGAACTGCGCCAGCGCATCGGCCGAGCCACCAGCGGCCACCACCACGGCGAGAATCGTACCGAGCATCACGCTGCCTCCAGGAGTTCCAGGAACGGGTTGAAGTAATCCGGCGCCTTCTCCAGCACACCATCCAGGCCCTTGCCGCCAGTCTCTTCGCGCTTCACGTCGCCGAAGTGACCCTTGCCAATGGCCGCCACCATGCCCTCGTCGCGGCACTCCTGGAGGAGCTTCATCGCCTGGCCGAACACCTCGCGGGCCCGGTTGGCGATCTTCCCGTCCTCGCGGACGGTGAACTCCTCGTCGATGCCGCGCGCCGCGCGGTGGATGTACGACGCGGACTTGAGCGCCACGTAGCGGTCCGCCAGCAGCGGCGTGTGCATGGCCTCGGTCATCATGCCCAGCAGTTGGATGCCCTGCCGCGTCCAGATGGCCACCAGGTCCGCCATCACGTCGTACGCGTGGCTGAAGAAGATGTCCGTCTCCTTGTGCTTGGTGGGCGGCATGTACTTCAGCGGCGCGTCCGGGAAGCAGCGGCGCACCAGCATGGCCTGCGACAGCTCCAGCAGCAGCGTGTCGTCACGGTACGGGTCGATTTCGTACGAGTGGCCGATGCCCAATTGCCAGTCCTTGAGGCCCGCGCGCTTGGCGAAGCACTCGTTGATGAACTGGCTGGCGATGACGGTGTGGGCCGCGTCGTACGCGTCCGCCGTGGTGATGTAGTTGTCCTCGCCGGTGTTGATGATGATGCCGGCCATGGCGCAGATGCGGCGGCTGAAGTACTGGTCGATGAAGGTGCGCCGCATGTTGATGTCACGGAAGAGGATTCCGTACATCGCGTCGTTGAGCAGCATGTCCAGCTTCTCGTAGGCCGCGCAGAAGGCGATCTCCGACATGCACAGGCCGGACGAGTAGTTGGTGAGCTGGATGTAGCGCTTGAGCTTGCGGCTCTCCTCGTCCAGGGCCTCGCGCATGATGCGGAAGTTCTCCTGGGTGGCGTACGTGCCGCCGTAGCCCTCGGTGGTGGCGCCGTGGGGCACGTAGTCCAGCAGGGACTGGGCCGTGGACCGGATGACGGCGATGACGTCCGCGCCGGCCTGGGCGGCGGCCCGGGCCTGGTCCACGTCGTCATAGATGTTACCCGTGGCGACAATCACGTACTTGTGGGGTGCGGGGGACATGGGGAACTCCTTCCGGAGCGCCTCCCGCTGGGCGATGCGGGCCTTCATGTCCTCCATGGCCGCGCGGGCCTCGGCGCGGACCTCTTCCCTCAGGTTCTGCTCCTGCTCGGGGGGCAGCGCCCCCAGCTTGTCCGTGGGCAGCGCCGTCAGGCGCTCCACGGCCTCCAGCGGGCTCTTGGCGCCCAGGTGCAGCGCGCGGCCGTACCAGTAGGCGGCGCCCTTGTTGAGCACCCCGGAGGCCTTGAGCTTGTCGACCATCAGGTTGGCGAGCGGGACGCCACGCGCCCCGGCTCCGGAGATGCCGAAGAAGCGCAACACGGTGCGCTCGGTGGATACAGTGGTGTTGCGGCGGATGAGGTCGAAGATCGGGTTGACGATCTCCTCCGCCAGCTTGCGCGCGTGAGCAATCTGCGCGTCTTCAATGAACGGGCCTGGCATGCGCGCACCTTACCCGCCAAAACGCCAGTCGGAAGCGGTGAAGCGTACCCACCTGGCGTTGGCGCACCGCATTATCGGTTCCCCGCACTTCACACCGACCCAACGGTGCGGAATGTCACCGCCTGGCCGGTGAATACACCGGCATTTCGGTGATGCGGGCTGATAGGACTTCATAAGCCATTGATAACACTCAGCCCAGGACTGCGGCACGGGCCGTGCTTTGGAGCGCGGCGTCTCACCCCCGAAAGACGAGGAAGACCCCCGTGCAATTCCGCTCCTTGCTTCTGTCCGCACTGCTCCTTGGCGGTCCGGCCCTGGCCGAGACTCCGCCCCCTCTCACCACCGACACTGGCTCCCCGGTGGGGACCAACCAGAGCTCCAAGACGGCCGGCCCCCGAGGTGGCGTGCTGCTGGAGGACTTCCACCTCATCGAGAAGCTGGCGCGGTTCGACCGTGAGCGCATCCCCGAGCGCGTCGTCCACGCGCGTGGCACCGGCGCCCACGGCACCTTCGAGAGCTACGACAACTTCTCCAGCCTCACCCGCGCGTCCATCTTCTCCGCCAAGGGCAAGAAGACGCCGATGTTCGTGCGCTTCTCCACGGTCATCCACCCGTCCGGCTCGCCGGAGACGCTGCGGGACCCGCGCGGCTTCGCGCTGAAGTTCTACACGGACGAGGGCAACTGGGACCTGGTCGGCAACAACCTGCCCATCTTCTTCATCCGGGACGCCATCAAGTTCCCGGACATGGTGCACTCGCTCAAGCCGTCGCCGATCACGAACAAGCAGGACCCGAACCGCTTCTTCGACTTCTTCTCGCACCAGCCCGAGTCGACGCACATGCTCACGCAGGTCTACTCGGACCTGGGCATCCCCGCGAACCACCGGCAGATGAACGGGCACGGCGTGCACTCGTTCAAGTTCGTCAACGCGAAGGGCGAGTACAAGTACGTCAAGTTCAACTGGGCCTCGCAGCAGGGCGTGAAGGGCCTCAACACCCCTGACGAGGTCGCCCGCACCGTCGCGGCGGACTTCCAGCACGCCACCACGGACCTGTACGCCTCCATCGGCGCGGGCAAGCTCCCGTCGTGGGAGCTGTCGGTGCAGGTGCTGGACCCGAAGGAGCTGGACAAGTTCAGCTTCGACCCGCTCGACGCGACGAAGGTGTGGCCCGAGGACAAGGCGCCGTCCGTCAAGCTGGGCAGGTTCACCCTGAACAAGATGCCGGACAACTTCTTCGAGGAGACCGAGCAGGTCGCGTTCTCCCCCGGCGTGGTGCCCCCGGGCATCGAGCCCTCCGAGGACCGGCTGCTGCAGGGCCGCCTGTTCTCCTACGCGGACACGCAGCGCTACCGCATCGGCGCCAACTACCAGTCGCTGCCCGTCAACCGCGCCAAGGCCCCGGTGAACAGCAACAGCCAGGCCGGCTCCATGAACATCGCCAACACGAAGTCGGACGTGAACTACGAGCCGAGCGTCACCCGTGAGACGCAGGACGTCCCGGCCTACCTGCTGTCGAGCGCCCCGCTGAGCGGCACCACGCAGCAGCGGGCCATCGAGAAGACGGACAACTTCTCCCAGGCGGGCGCCTTCTATGTCGCGCTCGACGCCGGGGCGAAGGAGCGACTGGTGAAGAACATCGCCGCGGACCTGGGCCAGGTGCGTGACGCCCGCGTGAAGGCCCGCATCGTGGGGCACTTCTACATGGCCAACGCCGACTACGGCACGCGCCTGGCGAAGCTGGTGGGCGTGAAGGTGGACGACGCCAAGGCGGCCGTGGCTCCGCTGGCGACGCGCTGAAGCACCCCGTCGTACCGGGCCCCGGCGCTGTCGCTGGCCGGGGCCCGCTGTTTCCCGCCTCTCCGTCCGAGAGAGGGCCGGGGTGGGAAGTGGGCGGAAACCCGGAGGACTCATGGTTCGCAAGCTGCTGCTCGGAACGTTCGGTCTGCTGATGCTGGTCGGCGCGCTGCTCACCGCCGCGTGGCTGTCGCTTCGCGCAGCGCCCGCGCCCGCGGGCCGACTGCTCGCGACGAGCGAGGCCGAGCGCTACCTGCTCGCCGCTGCTCGCGCGGGCGACGTGGAGGTCGTGACTGGTCTCATCAAGGCCGGCACCCCCGTGGAGGCCCGTGACGCGCGGGGCTTCTCGCCCCTCATCCTTGCCGCGTACCACGGCCACACCGACGCAGTGCGCGCGCTGCTCGCTGCTGGCGCGGATGCCTGCGCGGGTGACAACCGGGGCAACACCGCGCTGATGGGTGCGGCCTTCAAGGGCTACGCGGACATCGTCGGGCTGCTCAACCAGCAGCCCTGCGCCGTGGACCAGGCCAATGGCCTCGGTCAGACGGCGCTGATGTTCGCCTCCCTCTTCGGCCGCACGGAGGTGGTGGAGCAACTGCGCAAGCAGGGCGCCTCGCCCGAGGTTCGCGATGCGAGTGGCCGCTCCGCCCAGGACTGGGCGGCCACGCAGGCACCGGCCGCGCCCGTGGCTCCCGTGGCTCCCGTGACTCCGGAGCCCTCCGCGTCGGCGCGGTGAAGCGTCCCGCTCCCACCCGTGAGGCCCGTATTGGACGCTCCGGGTGGCGAAGTGCTGAAGCCCTCCGCGTCGGCGCGGTGAGCCCCTGGGGTCAGACGTACCGGGTGGCGAAGAGCTGGAGCAGCTCCGGCTCGGTGCGCAGCAGGTCGAGCGTCAGCGCGGCGTGGCCGGGCACGTAGCCATTGCCCACCACCATGGTGACGTCCTTGCCCACGCCCTCAGCGCCCAGCGCCGCGGCGGTGAAGCTCGTCGCCATGGAGAAGAAGATGGCCGTGCCCCCGTCCTTCACGGACAGGATGGTGGCCATCTCCGTGTTGCCCACGCTGGCGCAGTTGACCACCAGGTCGCAGAGCTGGCCGTCCGTCGCCCGGCTCACCGCCTCCATCACGTCCACGCCCTGCGTGGCATCCACCTTCAGCGCCGCGTCGCACAGGCCGATGGAGGACAGCAGGTCCAGCGCCCCCTGCGACACGTCCAGGGCGATGAGCTTCCCGCGGCTCTCCAGGTTGCGCCGCGCCTGCGCCAGGCACAGCGCCCCGCTCTTGCCCGCGCCCAGCACCGCCACCGTCATCCCCGGCCGCACATGGCGGGCCACCAGCGCTGGAGCTCCACACACGTCCAGCGCCGCCAGCGCCAGCGTGTCCGGCATGTCCGATGGGAGCTTCGCGAAGATGCCGCTGGCGAACAGCAGCGCATGGCCACGGATGTCCACGCGGTCGATGTCCGCGTGCACGGCCTTCACCTCTTCAATCACCAGCGGCGTCAGCGTGAGGCTCACCAGCGTGGCGATGCGGTCCCCCACCTTGAGCAGCTCGCGCGCGGGGTGCTTGGGGCCCAGCTCCTTCACTCGGCCAATCAGCATGCCGCCCGAGCCCGTCACGGGGTTCTGCATCTTCCCGCGCTCGCGGACGATTTCCTGGATGCGCTCGCCGATGCGCTTCGAGTCCCCACCCACCTCGCCCTTGATCTGCTTGAAGGACGCGGCGTCGATGTTGAGGCTCTCCACGTCGATGAGCAGCTCCGCCTCGCGGCATGGCAGCGAAGCGTCCAACTTCCGCGCCCGCTGCGGCAGCACGCCACTCTCTCCGACGACGCGGGACAGCCCGTAGAGGTCGATGCCCATGTTCCGTCTCCCTGAAGGTCCGAGCGCCGCGAGGCGCGCACGCTGCTGCGTCTACCCGCTCCCACCGGGGGATGGCCAGCGCCACGTCACCCCACCCCGCTCCGTCCCCTCCTGAACAGGTCATCCAGCCACACCGCGTGGCCCGGCAGCCACGGGGAAAGCCCCTCCCCTCCCGCCAAGGCCGCGACCTTCCGAAGGAATGTTCGTTCCGCGGAGGCTGGCCCGAGGGGTGCAAAGGACAGGGGCATGGTCACCCACCCTCCTCACCGCGCCGGGGTCTTCGCCACCAGCGCCCTCGTCCTGACGCTGCTCGCGCTCCCCACCAGGGCCTCCGCCCAGGAGGTCTTCACCCCGCGCGAGGACATTCCCGACGCCCACCTGCGCGGCGTCACCCATGTCGTCTGTGTCACCTTCCCCGAGGGCGCCGTGCCCGAGGTGCCCGTGTACGAGCGCAGGGCCCTCGGCTTCGAGCCGGCTGGCTCCGTCCCGCGCGCGAGGACCGTCCCGGTGAGCCGCTGGGTCGACCCCGGAGGCTCACAGGAGGACTGCTTCCCCGCCTTCGAGCACGAGCGCCTCAACCACCACGGCGTCTCCGTGCGCTACGCCCACGTCATGCTCGACGTCCGGAGCGGGCGGAAGGCCTGGCTCGGCGAGGGCGGCGCGGACAGCCCCACCGCGACGTGGATCACCATCGAAAGCCTGCGCACGCTGGAGGCCTTCGAGGACAGGGGCATCGAGTTCCGCAGACTGCTCCGCGAGGACTCGCTGCTGATTGTCCGGGAGGAGCCCCGCCACGACGCGAGCCCGGTGGAGCTCAACTTCCACGACGGCGACTTCAGCCTGGGGCGCCGCATCGGCGACTACGCGGAGGTGCTGGACTTCAACTCCTACACGGAGAAGTACTACCGCAGGGGCTGGGTGCGGCTGGTGGACGCGCGGGGCACGCTGCTCCTCTGGCCCGCCAACTACCCGTCGCACGGGTGCTGAGCCCGTGCGACGCGCTTCCGCGAGAGCGCCCTACTCGCGAGCCAGCTTCGGCACCAGCACCGCCAGCGAGCGCTCGAAGCGGTAGGACACGCCGGAGTGCCCGTCCTCGAACTCCTCGTGCACCAGCTCGAGGTTGGCGGCCTTGAGGTCGTCCGCGAGCATGCGCGTGCCCCAGCGGATGTTGAACTCGTCGCGGGTGCCGCAGTCGAGGAACACCGTCTTCAGCTTGCGGAACGAGTCCAGGAACTTGGGCACGAAGCGCACCGGGTCGTGCACCAGCCAGCGGTTCCACACGTCCAGCTTGATGCGGCCCGTCTGCGCGTCGAAGGGCAGCTCCAGGTTCAGCGGCTCGCCCTTCTTCGGCGAGTACGCCGCCGCCATCGCCAGCGTGTTCACCACCGGGAAGTCGTCGCCGCGCATCTTCGTCTCGCGCACGCGCTTGCGGAACTCCGCGTGCCACGCGTCCACGCCGCCCGACTTCAGCAGCGAGGTCGCCGCCTTGGGCAGGTCCGGCAGGTAGCAGTACTCGAAATACGAGTCCGCCGCGTGCGCGCCCAGGTGGGAGAACACCTCCGGGTGGTAGCGGCCCATCACCAGCGCGCCGTAGCCGCCGGAGCTGTGGCCCACCACCGCGCGCGAGGCCGCCTTGGGCAGCGTGCGGTACGTGCGGTCCACGAAGCCCACCACGTCCTTGGCCAGGTAGTCGCGGTAGCGGCCGATGGCGTCGCTGTTCACCCACTGGCTGCCGCCGAGCGACGTCCACCCGTCGGGGAAGACGCCGATGGCGGGCGGCAGCGCGCCGGACTCGATGAGCGCGTCCATCCGCTCGGGGACGGTGGGGCCGAAGCCCGCGGCGTTGGTCCACGTGCCGCCGCTGTTGCCGAAGGCGTGCAGGAAGTAGACGACCGGGTAGCGTCGGTCTCCCTCGCCATAGCCGGGCGGCAGGTACACGGTGAGCCGGCGCCGGGCCGGGTCGCCCAGCGGGTTCGCCTCCAGCGCGGGCGATTGCAGCTCGCGCGTATCCAGCTGTCCCTTCATAAGAGTCTCCCCCTCCGAGGGCCCGCCGCTAGGCGCGCGAGCCGGGTTGCTTGCCGAGGACCTTCATCACCGCCTGCAGGTCCTCCCACGCCTTGCGCTTCTCCGCCGGGCTGCGCAGGAGGTACGCCGGGTGGAAGGTGGGCATGAGCTGGATGCCCTCGTACGTGCGCCAGTTGCCGCGCAGGCGGGTGATGGCCGTGCTGTCCCGCAGCAGCGTCTGCGCCGCGAACTTGCCCAGCGCCACCACCACCTTCGGCTGGATGGCCGCCAGCTGCGCGCGCAGGAACGGCTCGCACGAGGCAATCTCCTCCGGCTCCGGGTTGCGGTTGCCGGGCGGCCGGCACTTCACGACGTTGCAGATGTAGACGTCGTCGCGACGGAAGCCCATGGCCTCAATCATCTTCGTCAGCAGCTCACCCGCCGCGCCGACGAAGGGGACGCCTTGCAGGTCCTCGTTCTCCCCCGGGCCCTCGCCCACGAAGACGAGCTCCGCGCGCGGGTTGCCCGAGCCGAAGACGATGTTCTTGCGCGTGCTGCACAGCTTGCAGCGCTGGCAGTCGCCCAGCTCGCGGCGAATCTCATCCAGCGTGGGCCGGTCTCCGGTCCCCATTCCCGGCAGCCGACCCGGGGCGTGAGGCGCCTGCTGCGGCACGTCCGCGAGCAGGCCCGCCCCACCCACGGGCGGAGTGCGCGAAGCCGGGCCCCGCGCGGACAGGGGCGAGCCGGTGGGCGCGGTGGCCGCCGGGCGCATCGGAGCATCGCCGGGGCTGCTGGACGTGGAAGGGCCAGGCCGAGCCATGGGCCCGGTGACCGCCGGGCGCATCGGAGCATCGCCGGGGCTGCTGGACGTAGAGGGTCCAGGGCGAGCCATGGGCCGGGCGTCCGGGACAGCGCTCGGGGGCCGGGCAGGGACAGCGGCAGGGCGGCCCGCCGCGGTGCCGGAGTCCGGAGCCCCGTTGCCCCGGGCCAGGATGGAGCGGAGCGAAGGCGCGGAGCGCTGGAGCTCGGATGCCGCCTTCGCGTCAATCATCAGCACACGGCCGCCGGCCTCCTCCTGCCACAGCAGATGGCGGCGCACCTCGTCCAGCACGGAGCTCAGTTCCTGCGAGGAGTCGAGGGAGTCGTCGTTCACGTTGACTGGATCGGTAGCGGAGGAAGGGGGCGGGCGCAAGGAAGCGGCCGGCGGAGGCGTCAGTACGCTTACCGCAGGGGCGAGCCCGGCGTCACTCCCGGAGTCGTCCGCTCCTCTGGCGGAGGCCCGCAACCCCCTGTCCCGGAAGCGCTGCTCACAGTGTGGGCAGAACGCTCGTGTGGCGAGGGCTCCAAGCCCGGCACCCTACCGCCGGGGCACGAGCAACAGCTCGAGGATGGCGCGCGCCACCTCGTGCTTCGTGCCCTGCAGCTCCCGCTGCATGCCCGCGCGCGTCAGCACCGTCACGCGGTTGGTGTCCGTGCCGAAGCCCGCGCCAGGGGCCGTCACGTCGTTGGCGACGATGGCGTCCAGCCCCTTGCGCTCCAGTTTCTCCCGCGCATGCTCCAGCACCCGCTCCGTCTCCGCAGCGAAGCCCACCAGCAGGGGCCGCTTCGCGATCGCGGAGACCTTGCGCGACGCCTCCGCCAGCACGTCCGGCGTGCGCACCAGCCGCAGGGACTCCAGCGAGGAGGCCGGGCCCTTCTTCACCTTCTGCTCCGCGCGAGTCTCCGGCCGCCAGTCACTCACCGCCGCGGTGGCGATGAAGGCGTCCACCGTCTCCACCCGCGACAGCACCTCGCGCGCCATGTCGTCCGCGCTCACCGCGTCCACCACCGTCAGCCCGCCCCGGTCCACCGGGCCCACCGGGCCGAGCACCACCGTGACCTCGGCTCCCAGCCCCCGCGCCGCATGCGCGAGCGCCAGCCCCATCTTCCCCGTGGACGGATTGGAGATGAACCGCACCGGGTCCAGGAACTCTCGTGTGGGGCCCGCCGTCAGCAGCACCTTCTTGCCAGCCAGCGGCCCCGCTCCGAAGCGCGCCGCCACCGCCGCGACGATGTTGGGCACGTCCGCGAGCCGCCCCTCGCCCACGTCACCGCAGGCCAGCAGCCCCGCGCCCGGCCCCACCTGCGTGAAGCGGGGGTGCGCCAGCAGCGCCGCCACGTTCTCCTGCGTCATCGCGTTGTCCCACATCGCCACGTTCATCGCCGGGGCCAGCACCACCGGGCCCCGGAAGGCCAGCAGTGACGTCGTCACCGCGTCGTTCGCCATGCCCACCCGCAGCCGCGCCAGCAGGTCCGCCGTGGCGGGGGCCACCACGAAGGCCTCCGCCCACCGCGCCAGGTCCAGGTGACCGAAGTTCCCCTCCTGTGCCGGGTCGAAGTAGTCCGTGAGCACCGGGTGGCCGCTGAGCGCCTGGAAGGTGAGCGGGGTGACGAACTGCCGCGCGGCCTCCGTCATGGCCACCCGCACCTCGGCCCCGGCGCGCCCCAGCTCACGCACCAGCTCGCACGCCTTGTATGCCGCGATGCCGCCGCCCACACCGACGACCACCCGCCGGCCCTTCAGTGCCGTTACGTCCATGCGGCTTCCTAATGCGCACGCCCGCTGGCTCGCAACCCAGGCCGCACGGTGGTGCCACCGCGTCAACGGCCCAGCGCCACCTCGCCACGTGTGGGCACGTCCACCGCGCGCACCTCCGGCCCACCCGGCGTCTCCACGTGGAAGTGGCTCCACACGAGAGTGTAGCGCCCCGGCGGCAGCCCGCTGAACACCACCTGCTCACCGCGCGGCTGGTACACGAGCTGCGCCCAGCGCGAGCGCATCAGCGCCGTGGCCGGAGGGTTGCCCACGCTGCCCACCTCGCCCGCCACCAGCCACAGCGCCTTGCCTCGCTCGGGCTTGAGCTGCACGGTGAGGGACGCGGTGCCCGGCGCGGGCCCCAGGTCCAGGTGCATCTCCGCGCCGTCCACCTGGACCACGAGCGCCAGCTCTCCGGAGAACTCGCGGTTGGGGCCCAGCATGAAGCGGTAGTTGCCCGGCGACACCTCCACGCTGTAGCCGCCGTCCGGCCCGGTGACGATGGTGAGCGGCTCGCTGCGGTCGCCATTCACCGCCTCCACCTCGATGCCGGCCGCGGGACGCCCGTCCGCCGAGTACACCCTGCCGCTCAGCCGCGTCGCCTGCCGGAGCGTCAGCTCCACCGGGCCGCGTGAGCCACGCTCCATGGACTGCGTCCCGCTCAGTCGGCCCTTGCGCGCGGACACGGTGAAGCGCGGCACGTAGGGCGGGCTGGCCAGCGTGAAGCCGCCGTCCGGGCCCGACATCACGGACTCGTCGCACACGTCACACGTCACCACCGCGTCCGCCACCGGCGCGCCCGCCGTGTCGCGCACCAGGCCGGAGACGCTGGGCAGCTTCTGCAGCACCAGGTCGCCCAGGTCCGGAGCCGCCGGCCGGTCCACCATCGTCGGCTCGTAGCCCGGCGCATCCACCGCGGCGATGATGCGCTCGCCCGCGGTGGCCAGCGGCAGCTCGAAGCGGCCGTCCGGGCTGTTCACCTCGTGCTCGTCCACGCGGAAGCGCCGCACCGGCGCACCGTCGTCGCCCACGACGCGGCCCCGGAAGACGTCGCGGCGCTTGAGCACCACCCGCACCGGAGGGCCACCCGCCTTGCCCTCCGCGCGCTCCACCTGGTCATAGCCCGTGTGCTTCGCCTCCAGACGGTAGCCCCGGTCCGGCCGCAACGAGCGGAACTCGAAGTGGCCGCGCGCGTCGCTCTGCACCGGCTCGGCGCCGCGAGGCACCACCACCAGCGTGGCCCCGGCCACCGGAGCCCCCTGCCCGTCCACCACCTCGCCCGTCAGCGGCGCCCCGGGCTTCAGCTCCGCTTCCAGCTTCAGCGTCTGCCCGTCCTCCAGCGTCACCTGCTTGCGGTCCGAGGGCAGGTAGTCCGGGTGCGAGGCCATCATCCAGTACGTCCCCGCCGGCATGCCCCGCATGGGCACCACGCCGTCCGAGCCCGACGCACGGTCGCTCCGGAAGATGCCCTCCTGCTCCACCCACAGCACCACGTCCGCGCCCTCCACCCGGCGGCCCGCGGACGACACCGTCACCTCCAGCGCCGCGCGAGGCTCCAGCGCCAGCTGCACTCCGCTGGCCGGCGCCGTCACCTTCACCTGCCCGCCACCCCACTCCGAGTGGTGCGCGTGCAGTTCGTAGAGGCCGGCCGTGGGCACCTGCGCCACGAAGCGGCCATCCGCGTCCGCCAGCACCGTCTCGCCGGTGGGCTGCACCAGCACGGAGACGCGCGGCGCGGGCCGGCCATACTCGTCCATCACCTGGCCGCTGATGAGCGTGGCGCGCTCCATCTCCAGCTCCAGCGTCGTCTCGCCCTGCACCACCTTCGCCGGCAGCTGCGCGTCGCGGAAGCCCTCCGCGTGGCCCTCCAGCACGTAGTCACCCGCGGCCAGCGGCCCCAGCTCCGCCATCGCCCCGGTGGCGACGCGCTCGCGGCGGATGAGGTCGCCCCGGGTGGTGCGCAGCAGCAGCTCCGGCTGGGGCACCGGCTCACCCTGCTCGTCCACCACGGTGACGAGCAGCTTGCCGGCGACCTCCAGCTCCAGCGTCACCTGGGTGACGCGCGCTTCCAGCGTCAGCGTGCGCGGCGCGGCGCCCAGCCCGGGGGCCTCGGCCGTCACCACCACCTCGTCGGGGAACAGGCCGGTGAAGCGCAGCGGCTCGCCCTCGGTGCGCAGCTCGCGCGACAGGTGGTCCGCGCGCAGGCGCACCGTGGCCGCGGCGGGCTCGCCGTTCCGCGTGACGCGCACCTCCAGCGTGCGCGCGGGCGTCAGCTTCAGGCGCACCGGCTGCGGGCCCGCCTCCACCTGCGGCTCCACCGCGGGCAGGTAGCCCTCGGCCGTGGCCAGCACGTAGAAGGGCCCCTCTCCGAGTCCCTCCAGCGAGAAGACGCCGTCCGCGCCCGCCGTCGCCTCGAAAGGCAGCGGCACGCGGCGCGACACCGCGTGGACGCGCGCGCCCCGCACCGGCTGGCCCGCGTCGTCCACCACCTGCCCGCCGATGCTCCGCAGCGGCGGGAGGAACAGCTCCACCGGGTCTCCGGGCGCGGCCCGCTCGCGCAGCGCCACGCCCAGCCCCGGCGCCTTCGCCCAGACGGAGAAGGAGACTCCCGCCAGGTGCTCGAAGCGGAAGCGTCCCTGCGCGTCCGTCGTCGTCGTGGCGCGGGGGGTGAGAAAGCCGTGTTGGTGCTCGAAGAAGGTGAGCGTTTGCAGCGACGTCTCGCGTGCCTGGCAGGACAGCAGCGCCTGCTGGCACTCGTCGCAGCGGACGTCCGCGAGCGTCTTCTCCGCGCTGGCCGCCAGCGACACCTCTGCACCCGACACCGGACGTCCCGAGGCGTCCAGCACACGGCCCGTCAGGGCGAGCCCTTCATCGGCTCCGGAGGACACCTCCACCGCGGAGAACGCGGGGAGCGCCGTCGCCTTCGGCGTCTCGGACGTGGCGCCAGAAGTCCGGGAGCTGGAGTCCGGGCCCGACGCATACCAGGCAGCAGCCGCCACCAGCAGAGCCGCCGTCAACCCTATGAGGATCCAGTTGCGCATGCGCACGCCGCGAGGACCATAACGCGCGGTCGGGCCCGGAACGGGCAATTCCCGATGGAAATTCCGGACGCGTCCTTTCTCGGACGCTCCCCGGGCCGTCAGTCCCGCGCGTTAGTGCTTGTCCTCGAGCGCGCCCAGCCGCTGCTGCACGGACTCCAGGGTCGACTTCATGGAGTCCATGGCCACGCGCATGCACGCCAGCTGGGCGATGGCGGAGCCCAGGCTGGACGAGAGGAACCTCACGTCCGTCTGGGCTCCCCGCAGCTCCTTCCGCAGCTCCGCCACCTCGCCCAGGAACTGCACCACCACATCCCCACCCGCCGCCCTCGCCATACGCCCTCCAGGAATGGAACGCCGCGAGGGTACGCGGGCCGTCTGACTACTCCTCGGCGAAGGGCTGGATGGCCTGGGCGACGGCCAGCTCCTGGCGGGCCTCGCTCAGCTCCGAGTTGGTGGCGCGGAGCCTGTCGCTCAGCACCTGCACGAAGCTCCAGAGCATCTTCACCGCGAGGATGGACTCGCGCTTCATCAGCCCCATCAGGTCCGGACGGGAGATGACCATGGTGCGCGTGGGCTCCGTGGCCCGCACCGTCGCCGAGCGCGGCGCGTTGTCGATGAGCCCCATCTCTCCGAAGTGGCCACCGGCGCGCAGCTCGGCGATCTCCACCCCGTTCTTCTCAATCGCCACCCGGCCGCGGATGACGACGAAGAGCTCCTCGCCCGGCTGCCCCTCCACGACGATTTCCCGGCCCGCCGGGTACGTGCGCGTCGTGGCGATGGACAGCACCGCCGTCTGCTCCTTGTAGGTGAGGTGACGGAAGAGCGGAATCTTGCGCAGCGCCTCCATGCGCGACTGCGCTTCGCTCGTCTCCTCGCTGACGGTGGCGCCCTCGCCGGCCACCTTCACCACCACGGCGGTGATGTTGTCCTTGCCGCCGCGCTCGTTGGCGATGTCGATGAAGCGCTTGGGCAGGTCCGCCGGCGCCATGCTGGACACCAGCGGGAGGATCTCCTCGTCCTCGACGTAGCCGTGCAGGCCGTCCGAGCAGAGGATGAACACGTCGTTGGGCACCAGGTCCACGATGAGCGTGTCGACCTGGACGGACTCCTGGATGCCCACCGCGCGCGTAATCACGTTGCGGTACTGCGACGCGGCGGCCTGCTCCTTCGTAATCGTGCCGGCCTTGAGCTGCGCGGCCACCAGCGTGTGGTCCTCGGTCAGCCGGTGACACTGGCCGTGGCGCACCAGGTAGACGCGGCTGTCACCGACATGGCCGATGACGCCCTTGTTGCCGCCCACCGCGAGGCACACGAAGGTGGTGCCCATGCCGCGCTTGGACGCGTCCGTCATCGCCGTGCGGTAGATGTCCGCGCAGGCGCGCTGCACGGCCACCTCCACCAGCGCCGCCGCCGCCGAGCGGCTGTCCGCCGTGGGGTTGTTCCCCAGGTCCTTCAGCAGGTGCCGGTTGGCGGTGATGTGCTGCTTGACGACCTCGGTGGCCCGGGCGCTGGCGACCTCTCCGGCCGCGTGGCCGCCCATGCCGTCGGCGACGACGTAGAGACCGAGCGGTGAATCCACCAGCATCGCGTCTTCGTTGTGCTGCCGCTTGCGGCCGACGTCGGTCAGTCCGAAGGCTTCTGTGTTCAAGGCCACCGCGAACACTCCCGTGTGTGACAGAGGGCGACTCCGCACGTTACGCAGGCCGCCGAAGACGTGGCAAGGCTCAGGGAGCCATCCTCACGGTCAGCATCCGGAGAAAACCGCTGGCCGTGTAGAAGGCCACCTCTACCTGGCCGAAGCGCAGGCGGGCACCATCCTCCACCGGCCTGGCCCGCCGGGGGGTAAGCCGCGCCCCTCCCAGCCAGGAGCCGTTCTTGGAGCCGGCGTCCGTCAGGAGGAACCCCTCCTGACCCTCCTCGCGGGCAAACCACGCGTGAAACCGGGACACACTCCCGTCGTCCAGAATCACGTCGTTGTTGCCCGTGCGCCCCACCGTGATTCCCCGGCCGAAGGCATTCGTCCGGGACTTCAGCACCGGGAACACCACCGACTCGCTCGCACCCAGCGTGGGAGCGCCCGCGTTCGTCACCGTCTTCAGCCGGTACTCCTCCTCGCCCTCGGCCCCGCGCGCGACGGCGGGCGGAGCGAAGACGAGCAGCGCGGGCGGCAACTGGCGCTCGAACTCGCCGCGATTGCGCAGGTACCGCGAGACATGGGCGCTGAGCGGCTCGGACATACCAAGGGTGCGGGTAGAAGATGTCAGCGAGTGCACTCTACGCGGAGTCTAGCGCCAATCCACGAATAACCCGACCATCGGGCCACCGACGAAGTAGCGGCCGAGGCTGCGGCGCTTGAGGCCGAAGGGCTCGGAGTAGCCCACCGCGAGGCCCACCGCCGTCGCGCCGAGCTGGTAGCCCAGGTGGATGCGGCCCTCGACGATGCCGGCCGAGCGGTGGTCCGCGGGGAGGCCCCCATCGAAGTGGGCGCCATAGAAGACGGGGCCGCCCGTCACCTGGAAGCCCCAGTGCACGTCGTTCGGCAGGTGGTTGCGGTAGCCGATGCCCACCTGCGCGGAGTGCTCATAGAAGGAGCCGAGGGAGGTGTGCGGCATGTCCGGGCGGGGGTCTGGAAAGCCGACGGCCCACCCCAGGCCTCCCTCCAGCAGCAGCGCGAAGGCGTCCTTGCGCTCCTGGTAGAAGGTGAACTGCCACTGCACCTTCACCCGGGGCGTGACGGCCCCCTCACGAATGGTCGTCCCCAGGAAGAGGCCTCGGGGAAGCCAGGCCGGCGTGGGTGAGACGTGCTCGGTCGGGCGCTCGGGTTGGGCATGGGCGACAGAGGTGAGACCAAGCGAAAAAACCAGCAAAACGGGGAGCTTGCGGTTCATGGACCTCCTTCCCGCCATGGTGCGGGGCGCTTGTCAACGAAGTGTTCCCTTGGCTATGACACGTCCGTTACTCGCGGATGGGTGAAGGGCCGGGTCCTTCCTGGAACCCCCCGCCGCGGGACACAAGGAGCGGGACACCGCATGCCAGTCGTGACAGTCCGGGCGGGTAGCAAGCAACGCCCGGCGCAGTTCGACGCCCTGGTTCGCAAGGCCACGGAGAAAGCCTCCGACCTGCTGGAGCAGAGTGATCGGGTGCTCGTCGTCTATGAGAAGGGCAGCGCCAGCATCTATTACGAGGGTGACGGGGTGGCTCCCGCCCAGGTCCCCCCGGTCCGGGCCTCCTGAACGAGAGACCCGCTGTACCGCTGAATCGAAGGACCCCTGCCGCACGGGGCGTACGGAACCGCGAGCCCTCCGCGCGCGTCCTGGAGGGCAGCCGCCGTCCCTGCCCCTTCCGATAAGGAACCCCGTGCGCCTCTTCCTCCTCGCTTCTCTGCTCGTCCTCGCCGCCTGTTCCAGTGCGGCGCCGTCCGTCCAGTCCCGGTCTGAAGCGCTGTCCGTGACGGGGGGCGCCCCGGGGGCGCTCGAGGCAAACCGGTCCATCGTCCGCACCGCCTCGCTGGAGCTGGAGCGCAAGGACCCGGAGCAGGGCCCGAAGCAGGCCGTGTCGCTTGCAAAGGAGCACGGAGGGTACGCCTGGCGGGTGACGTCCGAGTCCGCCACGGTGCGGGTGCCCGCGGAGCGCCTGGACGGGTTCCTCGGGGCCGTGTCCGGGCTGGGCAAGGTGGCGAAGCAGACGGTGACGGCCGACGACGTGACGGAGGCGCACCAGGACCTGAAGGTCCGGCTGGCCAACGTGGAGCGCGTCCGCGAGCGCTACCTGGAGCTGCTCCAGCGGGCCGTCAGCGTGGAGGACACCCTCCGGGTGGAGAAGGAGCTGGAGCGCGTCACCGCGGAGTACGAGTCCCTCAAGGCCCGGGTGCAGTCCCTGGAGGACCACGTGGCGCTGGCCACGGTGAGCCTGGAGTTCCAGCGCCCCGTGCGCCCCGGCCCCGTGGGCTGGGTGTTCTACGGCCTGGGCAAGGCCGTGAAGTGGCTGTTCATCTGGGACTAGGCGTCGTCCCTTCCTTGACCTCCTTGCGGATGCGGCGCACCTCCGCCTCTGGCGGCTCCAGCGGGAGGGTCGCCGCCACACCCCGGGCGTTGGCGAGCTGGTGGAACCAGCTATAGCCGGACTCGCCCCGGGGCTCGTGGCACGTCAGGTGGGACCAGTCATAGGCGGAGTCAGCCAGCGCCTCGTCCAGGGGGATGAAGCCCGCGCCCAGCTCCCGGTAGAGCGTCAGCAGCCGGTCCAGCATCCGCGCCGTGAAAACGCCGTTGTGCAGCAGGAGCACCTGGGGGATGTCGCGCCCGAAGAGGGCGTGGGAGGTGACACGCGCGGCCTCGAGCGCCCGCCGTGCCGCGTCCAGAAACGTCTCCTCCAGGATGGGCAGCCGCTCCAGGGCACCCGCCGCGTGGCACTCGGTGTAGGTGCAGTTCCAGAGCCAGTCGCCGAAGTTCAGGGTGACACGAGCCACCTTCAGGCCTCGCGCCGCGATGGCCTCGCGCACGAGCGCGCGCTTGTCAGGGGTGTCTCCCTCCGCCAGGTAGGGGTAGCGGAAGAAGTGTGCCCCTGGCGCGCCGGGGAAGCGCTCGTGGAGGTAGGAGGAGGCGGCGTCCACGTCGGCCAGGAACTCGTCGGCGGTGCGGCGGTTGAGGTTGAGGTGCCGGGCCCCGTGGTTGCCCAGCTCGAAGCCCGCGCCCACCCAGGCGCGGAACAGCGCCTCGGCCTGCTCGCCCGGGTGGTCCACCTCGACGGAGGTGTTGGCGAACCCACAGGCGTGGGTGATGCCCTGGGAGCGCAGCGCATCGATGATGGCCTGGGTGATGCCAAGCCGGGACCTCCCCGGCGGCCGCGTCTCGTGGACGGGCAGGTCGTCGAACGTGAGCGCCATCTGGCTCATGGTGTCGTGCTCCGGGGCGGGACGCCGGCCGCGGCCCAGAAGGGCGGCGCCCAGAGGCCTGAAATGGCGCAGTGGCTGAGAATCTCCCGCGCCGAGCGGGAGCCATGACGCACGTTGAGCAGCGAGCCATCCTGTCCGTGAGAGAACCCCCGGGCCACGAGCACCTCGCCCAGGGGCGCCTCGGGGGCGTGGAGGCCGTTGAGGACGAAGCGGATGCCCTTGAACTGGCGTCGCCGCAGCTCCAGCTCCAGCGCCCGGACCAGCGCGTCCAGGTCGGCGCCGGGCAGCGTCAGCAGCTCGTCCACCCGCGCCATTCCCTCCCACGCGGCGCGCACGATGGCGACGGCTTCGATGCCGCTGGCGCCCTGGAGCACGCCGGTGGTGAAGCGCACGAAGGGGTTCTCCAGCACCATCCACCGCAGCAGCGCCGGCGTGTGGCTGAGGAAGCAGGTGTCGGGATGCGCGGCGTAGACGCGCTCCAGGAACCCCAGCGCGTCCGGGCCCAGGCCCTCCACGAAGTGCAGGTGGGGCGGCGCGGCCGGCGGCGTGTCTCCCGCGTCGAGCCGCTTGCGGTAGTCGACGCCGCAGGCAAGCGTGGCGGGACTGGCCAGGGACGTCTTGCCCCAGAGCAGGGGCCACTCGGAGGACGGGTACACGTCCCTCAGCCCGGCCGAACCCAGCATCACCTGGACTCCGGTCTTCTGGAGGTCCGGCCGGCAGAGGGCCCGCTCGAGCATGAGGCTGTCGAGCTCCGCGGCGCCGCGGCGCAGCCGGTGGGGCACGCACCCCTGCGTCGCCACGATGCGCCCCGTGGCGTCGACGGCGCAGTAGAGGCCTCCGCCCGGGATGGGGTTGTGGAGGTACTCGTACTCGAGGACCTTCGCGGTGAGCCGCTGGTTGCCCGCGAACTCCTCGTGGAAGCGCGCGACGTCGGGCGCCGTCTCGCGCGTCATGCGCACCACGCGGCCCCCCGGCAGGTGCTTGAGGGACAGCGGAATCTCCACCGCGCGCTCACCGCTCATGGCCTGCCGCTCCCATTCGTCCTCCTCCCGCCCCCCTCCCGGGGGCGTTCGACGTTCGCTCCGACATGCGGTCCTCCTCCGGCCTGACCCGCGCGGCTCATGAAGTCCCCGCCGCGGCGCTCACCCCCTGCTCCCGGAGGCAGCCGTCCTCCATGCGCAGCACCCGGTCCGCCACCCCGAAGTAGCGGTCGTCATGGCTGACGACGAGGATGCCCTTGCCCCGGGCCCGCAGCTCCGCCAGCACGCGCTCGTAGAAGTGGGCGCGGAAGCCGGGGTCCTGGTCGGCGGCCCACTCGTCGAAGACGTAGAAGGGCCGGTCCTCCAGCAGCGCCAGCGCGAGCAGCAGCCGGCGCCGCTGCCCCTGCGACAAGTCGACGGTGGAGAAGGCCTTGTCGTGGGACTGGACCTTGTGGGCCAGTCCCAGCGACTCGATGCGGGCGTTCATCGCCGCATCGTCGGCCTCCACCCCGTCGAAGCGCTCGAACAGGTGCGAGTCCGGGAAGAGGGCCGAGAAGCACTGCCGCAGACGCTCGCGGTCCCCGTCCTCCACCGGCGTGCCGTCCAGGCACACCGTCCCCGCGTCCGGCGTGTAGAGGCCCGTCAGCACCTTGGTGAGGGTGGTCTTCCCACCGCCGTTGCCGCCAACGATGAAGACGACCTCGCCCCGGCGCAGCCGCAGGTCCAGCGGCCCCGCCGCGAAGGCCTCCCGCCCCGTGCCGTAGCTGTAGCGCACGCCGCGCAGCTCGATGACGTCGGGCGGGCGCGCCTCCGACACCTCGGTGGGCTCCGGGTCCAGGAGCGAGCCTCCCACGGCCTCGATGCGCTCCAGGGCGATGCTGGCGCGGCCCAGCATCGGCAGCCAGCCCAGCAGCGCCTGCAGGGGCCCCGCCAGATAGAGGATCGCCGTCGCGAACGACATGAGCGTCTCTCCGGAAGCCTCCGGGCCGGCGACGAGCAGGAAGGTCCCGAGCCCCGCGAGGAAGAGCGTTTCGCCCCATCCGGCAGCGACCGCGTAGGTCCCGGTGCCGCGGGTGTTGTGCTCGCGCACCAGCCGCAGGGCGCTCGCCAGCTCCTCGTCGAGGAAGGCCGCGCGCCGCGCGCGGTGGAGCTGCAGCTCCTTGATGCCGTCGAGCACGGCACGCAGCCCCTGGTACAACCGGTCCTGGTAGATGCGGGCCTGCTGGAGCGCGGCCAGGGCGTAGCGCACCGGCAGGGCATAGGTGAGCAGCCCCACGGCCGCCGCCCCCAGCAGCAACAGCATCAACCCCGGGTCGAGCAGGGCCAGGTAGACGAGCACGCCCAGGATGATGGCCAGATGGCAGAACGTGAGTGCCAGGCCCGGCACGGAGTTGCCCACCGAGGCCACGTCCTCCGTGAGCACGGCCAGCAGGCGGGGCCGGCCCAGCTCCTCGATGCGCCGCAGCGGCGTGGCGATGATGCGGCGGCACACCGACATCCGGAGCTGGACCAGCGCTCCATAGGTGAGCCGGACCAGCAGGAACTGCGACACGCTGCGGGACGCCAGCAGCACGAGGCACAGCCCCACGAAGCCAGCCACGCCGTTCGCGCGGGCCTCCGGGCTGCGCAGCAGGGAGTTGATGTACACCAGCAGCACCGTGCTGCTGATGCCCGCCAGCAGGCCCGTCAGCGCGACGACCGCGAGCTGCCGGGGCGAGACGCGCAGCAGGAAGCGCAGCACCCGATTCATGCCGCCCTCCCCGGGCCGGGCGCCGCGATGACGTGGAGCCGCTCAGCCATGCGCGCGCTTCCGAGCGACGAAGGCCACCGCCTGCTGGACCGACTCCAGGTTCTCCGGCAGCAATTCCATGTCGGAGATGATGATGGCAAACTCGCGCTCCAGGAACGAGACGAACTCCATCACCCCCATCGAATCGATGATGCCGTTCTGGAGCAGCGACTCCTCGTCCGAGAAATCCTCCGTGGAGAAGCGCGCCGCGACGAACCCGCGAATGCGCTCGCGGGCACTGCCCCCTTCGGAGGGCGATGGCGCAGTGGAAGGCATGGGGACCGGACGCTCCGGCGCCCGCACCGGCTCAAGGGCTGGCCAGCACCGCGTGCGCGCGAAGGGCGGGCCCGGCAGGCTCACGCGGCGACCCCCGCGTCCCGAGTGGAGCCGCGTGAAGTCCACCGCGCCTCCCGCCTCGTACAGCCGGGCGAGGGCCTCCAGCAGCTCCGTCCGCGAGCCACCCGCGCCCCGCACCAGCGTCGCCGTCCCGGCCCGTGCCACGACGTCCGGGAGCGAGCCCCCGGCGAGGTCCAGGAACACCGGCCGCTGCTCCGCCAGCGTGGCCAGCGCCTCCCGCAGCCGCTCGACGGCGAGGGGGGCACCGGCATCGGTGGCGGCCGCCGAGAGCGCCTCCTCGAGCGAGCACTGCCCCAGCACCGCGTCGATGACGTGGTGGGCCAGCCCCGTCCCCATCATCACCTCGGCGCTCACCCCCAGCGACTCCCAGAAGCGGATGAGCGCATAGAGGTCCGCGAAGGCGGTGGACACCTCGCTGGCGGCTCGCGCGGCGCGGGCGCACTCGGCGTGGGCCTCGCGGAAGCGGGGCTCGGCGCCGAGCCGCTCCCGGGCGGCGGGAGAAAGCCGGGCGTCGCCGGACACCAGGAAGACCACCGGCCGGGCTTCCGCGGGAGCGACGGCCCCTGCCTGGACGGAGCCCGCCCGCAGGGCCGCCAGCAGCTCGGGAAGGGTACGGGCCACGAGGGCCATCCGGTGAGGCCCGTGGTCGCGTCCCACTCCGAGGACGAACGAGATGTCCCTCGGGTGCTCCGCGCGGCGCTCCAGGTGCGTGGCGAGCCGCTGGCAGAGCTGCCGCAGCTGCCCGTCACTCCGGGCGGAGAGGGGGAAGAGCCAGGGCTCCGGGGCGTCCTCGCGCGGGGAGTGGGGCTCGGGGGCCTCCTGGAGGACGACGTGCACGTTGGTGCCGCTGATGCCGAAGGCGTTGACCCCCGCGCGGCGCGGCCGCGGGCCCTCCCAGTCCTCGCCCCGGGTGCAGACGCGAAGCGGGGACGCGGCGAGGTCGACGAGGGGGTTGGGCTTCTGGAAGTGCGCCGTCGGAAAGAGTCGCCGCCGCTCCAGGGAGAGCACCGCCTTCACCAGCCCGGCGATGCCCGCCGCCGCGTCCAGGTGGCCGATGTTCGCCTTGACCGAGCCGATGGCGCAGGCGCCGCGCCGCGACACCTGCTCACCGAAGGCGGCCGCGAGCCCCTGCAGCTCGATGGGGTCGCCGATGCGCGTGCCCGCGCCGTGCGCCTCGATGAAGGAGATGGACTCGGGCTGGACCCGCGCGTCGCGCCAGGCCAGGCGGACCGTCTCGGTCTGGGCCACGGGGCTGGGCGCGGCGAGCCCGTTCGAGCGCCCGCCGTCCTGGGTCGTCACGGAGCCGAGGATGACGGCCCGGATGGGGTCTCCATCGCGCAGCGCGTCCGGCAGCCGCTTGAGCAGCACCAGGGCGCCCCCCTCCCCCGCGCCCATGCCGTCCGCGTCCGCGTCGAAGGCCCTCGTGCGGCCCCGGGGAGACATGACACCTCCCACGCCCCACTGCGCCCAGGTGAACAGGCGGGTGTGGCAGGCCACGCCGCCAGCGAGCGCCAGGTCCGCGACGCCCGCGCGCAGCTGCCCACAGGCCAGGTGCACCGCGGCCAGCGCGGACGAGCAGGCCGTGTCGATGACGAAGGCGGGCCCCCGCAGGTCCAGCAGATAGGAGATGCGGCCCGCCGCGGCGGCCTGAAGGTTCCCCATCGACAGCGCGGAGCCGGTCTCCCCCAGCAGCTCCGAGTAGCCGGCGCGGCCGGGGGAGAGCACCACCGCGGTCCTGCTGCCCCGCAGGCTCCGCGGCCCATGGCCCGCGTCGTAGACCGCCCGGCAGGCCAGCTCGAGCGCGAGCCGGTGCTGGGGGTCCATGTGCTCGGCCTCCCACTGCGACAGGCCGAAGAAGGCCGGGTCGAACGCGTCGATGCGCTCGAGCAGCGCCACCGGGGGCACGTCGACGTCTTCGGGCACCCCGGCGTCGCGCTTGCGCTCCGCGGAGACAGGGCCCACGAGGTCCGTGCCCGCGTCCAGCAGGTCCGCGAATCGCTCCAGGTCCTCGCCCGCCCCGGGGAACGTCCCCGCCATCCCGATGATTGCAATCTCCGTCATCCGTGAACCTCGTCAGAGTTTGATGGCCCGGGCCCTGCCGCCGGCCGGAGCCGGAGGGGCCCGCTTCGCGTCGATGCGGCGCCCGAGCGCCTCGATGCTGTTGAGCTCGAAGAGGTCGGCGACGCGCAGGACGCCGGGCCACGAGCGCTCCAGCAGCTCGTACAGGCGCATGAGCCGCAGCGAGTCGCCACCCACCTCGAAGAACTTGTCGTGAACACCGAGCTCCCCTCGCTCGAGCACCTGCTCCCAGAGCCTCGCGAGGGCCTGCTCGGTCTGCGTGCGCGGCGCCACGCGGTCCGAGCGGATGGGCCTGGAGGTGGCTCCGCGCAGGGCGTCGCGGTCCACCTTCCCATTGGGAGTGAGGGGGACGTCATCGATGCGCCACAGCGCTTGCGGCATCATGTACGGCGGGAGCTGGCGCCGCACGAGCTCGCGCAGCTCCTCCTCCGTGCCCTCCTGCCCGGGGCGCCACACGATGAACACGGCGAGCTGGCCCTCTCCCCCGCCCTCCCGCGTCACCAACGCCACCGCCCGGGCCACGGCGGGGTGCGAGGTCAGCACCCCCTCCAGCTCGCCCAGCTCGATGCGGTGCCCGCGCACCTTCACCTGGGCATCCGTCCGGCCCAGGTAGTGGAGCGTGCCGTCCGGCGCGTGGCGCGCGACATCGCCCGTGCGGTACATGCGCGCCCCCGGCGTCCCCGCGAAGGGGTCCGGCAGGAAGCGCTCCGCCGTCAGGTCCGGCCGCCCGTGGTACCCGCGAGCCAGGCCGTGCCCGCCGATGAAGAGCTCGCCCGGGACGCCGCGCGGCACCGGACGCAGGCCCGCGTCCAGCACGTACATCGCCGTGTTCGCGATGGGACGCCCGAGGGGCACCGTGCCTGTCGCATGGGTGACTGGCCAGAGGCTGGACCACACGGCGGTCTCGGTGGGGCCGTACAGGTTCCACACCTCACCGGTGCGCGCGAGGAGCGCCTCCGCCAGCTCTCGCCCCAGCGCCTCCCCGCCACACAACGCGCGGAACCCCGGCCCTCCCGTCCAGCCGGCCTCCAGCAGCAGGCGCCAGGTGCTCGGAGTCGCCTGCATCACGCTGGCCCCCTCGCGCTCGAGCGCCTCGCGCAGCAGCGTGCCGCTCGACGCGACCTCGCGCGGGACGATGACCGCCTGCGCGCCCACGGTGAGCGGCAGCACCAGCTCCAGCAGGGAGATGTCGAAGGACAGCGTCGTCACGGCGAGCAGCACGTCGTCCGGACGCAGCCCCGGCGCCCGCGCCATGCTCGTGAGGAAGTTGACGAGCGCCCCATGCGCGACGGCGACACCCTTGGGGCGTCCCGTGGAGCCGGAGGTGTAGAGGATGTAGGCCAGCCGCGCCGCGGAGCATTCCACCGCGGGGGGTGTGTCGGGGAGCTCCTCGCCGCGGGCCTCCTCGAGGGCCATCACCGGGACGGCGCCGTCGTCCGGGAGCTGCCTGCGCAGCGCCCCCTGCACCAGCAGGGAGGACAGGCCCGCGTCGCGCGCCATGAAGGCCAGCCGCTCCACCGGGAAGGCCGGGTCGAGCGGGACGTAGCAGCCTCCCGCCTTGAGGACGGCGAGCAGCGCAACCACCATGTCCACGGAGCGGTCCAGGCACAGGCCGACCCGCCCCTCCGGTCCGAGCCCCAGCGCGAGCAGCCGGTGGGCCAGCCGGTTCGCGCGGCGCTCGAGCTCCGCGTAGGTGACGCGCTCGGAGCCGGCCCTCAGGGCGACGGAGTCCGGGGTGCGCGCGGCCTGCTGCTCGAACAGTCCATGGACGCTCACGTCCGGGTACCCGGCGCGCGTGTCGTTCCAGCGCGCGAGCCGCTCCGCGAGGCGCTCGGCCGGCTCGAGCTCCAGTGCCTGGATGGCGCGCTCAGGCGCGCGGCAGGCCTCCGCGAGCAGGGACAGGAGCTGCTCCACCATCTCTCCCGCCTGCTCCGGCGAGAAGAGGGCGGAGCTGTATTCGAGCCACCCGACCAGCTGCTCGCGCTCCTCGCGCAGCTCCAGGCAGAGGTCCGCCTTGGCCGTGCCCGTCTCCCCTGCTTCCGCCGTGGCCTCGAGCGTCCCGAAGTCGGGCGCCTCCACCAGCACGCCCTGCAGCGTCATCATCACCTGGAAGACGGGGCTGCGTCCGGCGCGCGAGGGCGCCTCCAGTCGCGCGGCCACCTTTTCGAAGGGCACGTGCTGATGGGCCAGCGCCTCCACCACCGACTGGCGCACCCGCGCCAGGAGCTGCTGATAGCTGGCGCCCGCCTCCACGCGCGTGCGCACCGCCACCGTATTCAGCAGCAGGCCCACCACCGACTCCAGCTCCGGCTGCACGCGCTGCGACACCGGGCAGCCCACCACCACGTCCTCCTGGCCCGTGTAGCGCCGCAGCAGGGCCTTGAAGCCCGCCAGTACCACCATGAAGAGGGTTGCCCCCTCCTGGCGCCCCAGCCGCCTCAGCTCCCGCGTCAGCCTCGCGTCCACCGCCACCGGCTGGCGCGCGCCCTCATACCCGGCCACCGCGGGCCGCGGCGTGTCCGACGGCCACTCCAGCACCGGCAGCGGCCCGCCCAGCTTCTGCTTCCAGGACTCCAGCGCCGGTGCCCACTCCCCGGACGCCTCCTCCTCCCGCTGCCACCGGGCGTAGTCGCGAAACCTCAACCCGGGCTCCTCCAGCCCCGCGTCCCTTCCCTCCACGCGCGCCCGGTACAGCGCCGCCACCTCCTCCACCGCCCGGTTCAACCCCCACGCGTCCGTCGCCACGTGGTGCACCACCAGCACCCACTGCCACTCCTCCTCCCCCAGCCGCTGCAGCGCCGCCCTCACCAGCCTGCCGCTTCCCAGGTGGAAGGCACGCCGCCCCACCTCTTGCGCCTTCTTCCGGGCCGCTGCCTCGCGCTCCCCTGGCGGCACCGCGCCCAGGTCTTCCACCTCCCACTCCACGCCCGCCCCTTCCTCCACCCGCGCCCGCAGGTGCCCGCCCTCCAGCACCAGTCCCGTGCGCAGCGCCTCGTGCCGGCGCACCACCTCGCCCAGCGCCCACTCCAGCGCCTCCACCCGCAACGGCCCGCGCAGCCTCACCACCACCGGCACGTTGTACGCCGCGCCCGTGTCGTCCTTCTCGTACTGCAGCCACATGCCCACCTGCCCCGCCGTCACCTCCGCCGGGCCTTCCCCTCGCTCCACCCGCCGCCTCGGCCGCCCCCGCGCCCGCACCTCCTCCACCACCCGCGTCAGGCCCCGGGCGCTGCGCGCCTCGAAGAGGGCCTTCAGCGGAAGCTCCACCCCCAGCGCCTCCCTCACTCCCGCCACCACCCGCACGCCCTGCAGCGAGTGCCCTCCCAGCTCGAAGAAGTCCTCCTCCACTCCCACGGCCTCTCGCCCCAGCACCCGCGCCACCACCGCCGCCACCAGCCGCTCCTCCTCCGTGCGCGCCGGCTCGCCTCGCGCCCCTTCCTCCACTCGCGGTGCCGGCAGCGCCGTGCGGTCCACCTTGCCGTTGGGCGTGAGCGGCAGCGCCTCCAGCCTCACGAAGGCCGAGGGCACCATGTATTCGGGCAGCCGTTCCTTGAGGAACGCGCGGAGCTCGGAGGGCTCGGGGGGCCGGGCGCGCGCGGTGAACCAGGCCACCAGCCGCTTGTCGCCGGGCACGTCCTCGCGCGCCAGCACGACGGCCTGGTGCACGGCGGGGTGGAGGATGAGCGTGGACTCCACCTCTCCCAGCTCGATGCGGAAGCCCCGCACCTTCACCTGCTGGTCGGCCCGCCCCTCGTACTCCAGCCGCCCGTCCCCGGACTGGTGAACGAGGTCTCCCGTCCGGTACATCCGTGCGCCCGCGGTGGGGCTGAACGGGTCCGGCAGGAAGCGCTCCGCGGTGAGGTCCGAGGCCCCGGCATACCCCCGGCCCACGCCCAGCCCGCCCAGGTACAGCTCGCCGGACACGCCGGGCGCGACGGGCTGGAGCCGTGCGTCCAGGACGTAGGCCCGGAGGTTGTCGATGGGCAGGCCGATGGAGGGCGCCTTCCCGTCCCCTTCCTCGCCGACGTCCGCCGCGGTCGCCACGACGGTGCACTCCGTGGGCCCATAGTGATTGACCAGGACGAACGGAGCTCCCGCGCCCGGACGCCTCGCCAGCCGGTCCCCGCCGGTGAGCAGGGCGCGGAGCTTCTCGCCATGGAACGCGGCCTCCACCAGGAGCCGCTCGGCCAGCGGAGTCGGGACGAAGGCCACCACCGCCCCGAGCGAGTCCAGCCACCGGCCGAGCCGCTCCGGCTCCAGCCGGGTCGCCTCGTCGGCGAGGCAGAGCACCGCTCCGCTCACCAGCGGGGGCCACACCTCCAGGACCGAGGCATCGAAGCCGAGCCCCGCCACCTGCGTGCTCCGCTCTCCCGGCTGGAGCGAGTACCGGCGCGCGTGCCAGCACACCAGGTTGGCGAGCCCCTCGTGCTCCAGCTCCACCCCCTTCGGTGTGCCCGCCGAGCCCGAGGTGAACACCAGATACGCGAGCTGCCGGGGCCAGGGCGCACGAGAGCGCCTCGCGTCGGATTCCCGCGCCCACTGCTCGCGCTCGGCGTCCATCCTCAGCACCCCGGCGGCCCCGGCCGGGACTCGCGCCGCGAGTCGCGCGTCCGTCACCACGAGCGTGGCCCTGGCGATGCCGAGCATCCGGCCCACCCGCTCCGGCGGAGTCTCCGGGGCCATCGCGACGTAGGCCGCCCCCGCCTTGAGCACCGCGAGCAGCGCCACCACGTAATCCGCCGACGGCCCGAGCAACACCCCGACGCGGGACTCCGTCCCCACGCCGCGCGCCCGCAGCGCGGAGGCGAGCCGGTTGGCCCGGGCTTCCAGCTCCCCGTACGTCAGGCGCTCGCCCGCGGCTTCCACCGCCAGCGCCTCCGGTCTCAGGTCGGCCTGGGCCTCGAACAGCTCGTGCACCCCACGCTCGAGCCAGGGATGCGGGCGCCCGGTCTCGTTCGCGCGAGTGATGACGAGGCGCTCCGCCTCGGTGAGGGCCCGGACCTGGGCCATGGGCACGTCCAACGCGTGCACCCGGGCCTCCGGGTTCGCGGCAATCGCCGCGAGGAACACCTTCCAGCGCTCCGCGAGCGCCGTCGCGGCCGCGGGCCCGAACAGGTCCGTGCTCAGTTGCAGCGTGCCATGGAGCGCGCCATCCAGCTCCGTCATCACCAGGGAGAGGTCCACCTGCGCGCTCGTCGAGCGCACCTCCACGGGCTCCAGCTCCATCCCGGCCACCCGGACGACCTTCCCCGGCCGGGGCACGATGAGCGCGTTGAACCCGGGATGCGAGCGGGGCCCCCGCTCATACGCGAACAGCGTCTGGAACACGGGGCTGTGTGGGGAGCCCCGCCGCACGTGGCTGCGCTCCACCATGAGCGGGAAGGGGAAGGCGGCGCGCCTCAAGCCCTCGCTCACCGACTGCCGCGCCTGCTCCACCCACTCCCGGAACGGCGCCTCCGGGTTGCCGCGCCAGCGCAGCGGGAGCGGATTGACCAGATAGCCCACCAGCTCGCGGACCCGGGCCTCGCGCCGCCCCTGCGTCGGCACGCCCACGGCGAGGTCCTCCTGCCCGGTGTGCCGGAACAGGAAGGCCCGGAACGCCGCGAGCAGCAGCGTGAAGGGCGTGACGCCCCAGGCCCGCCCCAGGCGCAGTAGCGCCCCGGAGGTGTCGGCTTCCACCACGACAGGGACGGTGATGCCCCCGAAGCCCCGCGCGGGAGGCCGTGGCCTGTCACCCGCCAGCGCCAGCGGCTCGACGCCCTCCACCACCTGCCGCCAGTACTGCTCGTCCTCGAACGCCCTCTCCCTCGCCAGGTAGGCCTGCTCCGCGGCCAGGGCTTCGGCTGGATGCCCGGCCTCCGGCAGGCGGTCCGGCCGGCCCTCCAGCCGGGCGGCGTACAGCTCGCCCAGGTCCCTCACCAGGAGCACCAGTGAGGCGAGGTCCACGACGATGTGGTGCGCGCAGAGCAGCAGCACGTCCCCATCCCGCCGCGCGTGGAGGCGCACCCGGAGCAGCGGCCCCCGTGACAGGTCGAACGGCTCGCGGGCCGCGGCCGAGAGCGCCTCCTCCAGCGCGGCCCCGCTCCAGGCCCTTGCATCCACCTGCTCGAAGCAGATGGAGGCCTCCTCCGAGACGCGCTGGTGCGGCGCTCCGTCGCGGAGGTGGAAGGTGGTGCGCAGCGCGGCATGACGCCGGGTCAGCGCCACCAGTGCATGGAGGAACGCCTCCACGTCGAGCGGCGTGAGCAACCGCACCGCACGGAAGACGTGGTAGGCGTCTCCGTCGGGCACCAGCTCGCGCAGGAGCCACAGCGCCTGCTGGCCCTGGGTGAGCGGAAGCTCCATGGGGGGCTGTCCTGATGAGTTCCCTGTTCGTTCGCGCATGAGCCACCGAGCCACTGCATCGCCGGAAGAGACACTGGGCCGCTTGCGCAAATTGCGTCAAGCATTGCGGACACGAGACGCCAGCCAGGCGGGTATTCGGTGCTGGGATGAAGAGCCCTCGACGTGGGGTTGGTGGCAGGTATTACAATTCCCGCCGCGGGGAGCCACCACCAACGCCGTGCCAGGCCAGGGAGATGAGGGATGGACGTGAACGAGGTCTGGTGGGAGCTGGGGAGTCGCTGGTCTCGCGCGGACCTGGAGGCGCTGCTGGCCCGCGTCTCGGAGCTGGACGTCCCGGGTGAGCGGGTGCTGGCGCTGGCCCGCGCGCTGGCGGGGACGCCCTTCCATTACGAATCCATGCTCTCCATTCCACCGCCCGGCTGTCTGCGGGTGCGGCTGGAGTCGCTCGACTGCGCGACGCTCGTCTACAACGTGCTGGCGATGGCGTACTCGCCGACGCCAACCGACCTGGTGCATCACCTGGCCCGCCTCCGCTATCAGCACGACGTCGGACGCCCCATCGACAGCGACCCGACGGATGGCAACATCCTCGGTTTCTCCTCGGAGTGCCTCCTCGGACAGGCCGCGGAGCTCGGCTACCTGAAGGATGTCACGGCCGACGTGGCGGGCGGCCCCGAGGGACTCACGGAGCTGGAGTTGGAGCTACGCGCCTGCCGACGGCCGCGCGAGCACGACCCCGACGAGCGGTTGGAGAAGCCGCGCTTCGGCGACGGACTCCGGCGCGCGCGCTTCCTGGCCCGCGCGGCCTTTCCCAGCGCCCGCTGGGAGCAGGTCCGCTCCGGAGACCTCATTGCCTTCACCCGCGGCCCTCGCCTCAAGGACGGCTCGGCCAATACGGACTTCGTCAACCACCTGGCGATCGCCGAGCAGACCGGTGGGACACCGGGCTTCATTCACGCGACACGTCACTTCGCCTGGAATCCCCACGCGACCCCGGACGCCCCGGTCCGGTGGACAGGCATCTTCTATGGCACCGGTCGACAGCGCGAGCAGATTGGCGTGGGCCCTGGGGGCGTCTACGCAGGAGACTCCACCGCCCTCGACGTGGAGGGCTCCCGGCTCCATGGCTACGAGATGGACAGACCCCGCCCCCTGCGCGACTTCGCGGAGGGTATCTTCGCGGGAATCTTCGTCCTGAGGCCCATCCCGCTCCCCGCCCGACCGGCCCCGACGGCACGGCGCGACGGCACGGCGTGAAGTCACTCCCACCCACCCGTATTCACGCGGGTTTCCCTCAAGGAGGGGCTGGCGGGCGCCGCCCTACAATGCTTGACGGCATGGAGCGGCCACACGCAGGATGGCCACACCCCACAGGCTTCCACCTTCCGAGCGACGAGACACGCAGCGTGTTGTCAGACAACTTCCACGCGCGTTCGCGCACCGACAGGCTTGAGGCCGTCGGAGGACAGCACGGCCTCCCCACCGTAATGGAACGCGTGATTCCGCGAGCCATGTCCCACGGGGAGCTGGTGGATGACAGGGATTCCGAGCGGCCCCAGCTTGTCCGACCACATGTCGGTCAATTCATAGGTCGCGCCCCGAGGCGGTTCGCAGCCCACGAACTCGCCGAGCGCGATGCCCACGGCCCCCTGGAGCCCGCCGCTGTCGATGAGCTGGCACAGGGCGCGTTCGAGACGGTACGGAGACTCGGTAACATCCTCCAGGACGACAATGGCGCCTTCTGCCCGGAACGCCTCGGGGGTGCCGGCGAGGCTCGCGAGCACCGTCAGGTTTCCGCCCACGACGCGGCCACGCACGCTCCGCTCCGGCCCGCACAGCCGCGTGCCCGGCAGAACAGGGGCCTCGCCGGTGGTGAGCAGGTGCCGCAGCACCGCGCGGCTCTCCTCGTCCGAGGCGCTGGGGCCGGGGCCCAGCGTGGTGAGCACCGGGCCGTGGATGGACTCGATGCCCCGCCGCGCCAACGCCCACACCAGCGCGGTGGCGTCCGAGAAGCCGATGACCGGGCGGCGGCGCAGGCGCTCCCATGGCAGTGAGGCGAGCACCTGGGCGGTGCCATACCCGCCACGCGCGAACCACACGGCGTCGATGTCCGGCGCCGTCAGCGCCCATTCCAGGTCCGCCGCGCGAACCTCCGGGCGGCCCGCCAGATAGCGGTGGCGCTCATGCAGATGAGGGGCGGCAACGGGCACCCAGCCGCAGCTTCTCAGCCACGCGATGCCGGGCTCCAGCGCTTCTGGGGAGACGGCTCCACCGGGTCCGACCAACGCGATACGAGTATCCTTTTGGAGCACCCTCATGAGGGTAGTGGCCGCTCTCCCGCACTGTCAATCTGACGAGAGCACGCCCGAGGCCATCGCGGCGCGCCTGCGGGGAATCGGACGGCCCGTGCTCGCGCGGCTCATCGAGCGCGAGGGCGCGCTGCCGCTGTCGGAGTATGCGGCGCGCCTGCACGAGCACTCACCGGACGAGCCCCTGGAGCCCGCCATGGCGGCGGCGCTCCGGCGCGAGCTGACGCGGCTGGGCCTGCCGCCCGAGGAAGGCGCGGCCGCGCTGGAGTTGCTGGAGCGGCGCCGGGTGCTGCAGACCACCACGCACCTCACCCTGACGGAGGGCCCCGTCTTCTTCGCCGCCCACTACGTGGGCAGCCTGGGCCTGGCGCCCGACGCGCCCTACTTCGTGGGGGCCTTCTCCGGCATCGACTTCCACAACAGCTCGTGGCCCGGCTGCCTCAACTACTCGGCGATGCGGGCGGAGGACCTGTTCGAGCCGCGGTCGCCGCTGCGCGCCATGTGGCTGAAGTCCGAGGCGAACCGCGCGCTCGATACCAGCGAGCGGCGGCTGTCCCTCATTCCCGGCGCGCAGCGCGACGCGCTCGTCTACGGCTCCCGCGTCAGCGAGGAGACGGTGCGGCGGGTGGAGGCGCTGCGCGAGCCGCTGCGGCGGCTGCTGCGCGAGCCTCGCGCGGGAGAGCCCTACACCGCCTGGGCCGCGCGGGCCCACGGCGCGCTCCACGGCCAGGTGCTCGGCCGGCGCTTCCTCACGCTCGACGTCAATGAGGTGCTGAGGGACTACCTGCTCGCCGTCCTGGACGACGGGAGCCACCCGCTGCACCGCGTGCTGTTCAGCGCGGAGTCCCGCCAGCGGCTGCTGTCCCGGCTGCCTCCCATGGCCCTGTTCCTCGTGCCGGACCTGGACGGCCGGCGCGAGGAGCTGGACGCGCTGCGCCTGGACGGAGACGTCCTGCGCGGCCGCCGCCGGGAGCTGCCGCTGCGGCCCGGGCCCGTGCTGGAGGCGCTGCGCGACGGGAGGCTGTGCGCGGGCACGTTCCTGGAGTTCACCTCGCTGGCCTTCCTCAACGGCTTCCGCTGCTTCGGAGGCGTGGACCAGATGGAGTACCTGAGCCTCTACCGCCAGGCGTGGCTGGAGGACCCGGCGCTGCCTCGCCCCCGCCCGGTGCTGCTCGACCGGCTCACCAGCGGGCGCTTCCCGGGGAACCACGGCGCCGCGCTGGTTCCGCTGGACGTCCTCCACGGCGCGCCCTTCGAGCCCCACCCGGAGGCCCCGCTCGTGGACTTCCTCCGCCATCAGTTCGTCCGGCTGCTGAAGCGGCCCTTCAAATGGAACACACCTTGAGCCCCCCCAGTGACCACCTGGCCATCATCGGCTTCGCGGGCCGCTTCCCCCAGGCGCCGTCCGTGGACGCGCTGTGGGAGATGCTCCGGGCCGGCGGCGACGGCATCACCGTCTTCACCGACGAGGAACTGGAGCACGTGGGCGTCCCCCCCGAGCTCATCCGAGACCCCAACTACGTCAAGGCGCGCGCGTGCCTGGACGGCATCGAGTACTTCGACGCCGACTTCTTCGGGCTCGTTCCCGCCGAGGCGGCGCGGCTGGACCCGCAGCAGCGGCTCTTCCTGGAGTGCGCCTGGGAGGCGCTCGAGCACGCGGGCCATGGCGCGCGCTCGCGGCGGCCGCGCGTGGGCGTGTACGCCAGCGCGAGCGCGTCGAAGTACCTCCTGCACCTGGTGGAGCGGCTGGGACCGGCGGCGCGTGAGCCCTTCGCGCTGGACGGCACGCTCGTCGACTTCCTCGCGCTGCGCGCGGCCTACAAGCTGGACCTGCGCGGCCCCGCGGCCACCGTGCTGACGGCGTGCTCCAGCTCGCTGGTGGCGCTGCACCTGGCCTGCCAGGGGCTGGTGCTGGGCGAGGCGGACATGGCGCTGGTGGGCGCCGCGTCGGTGGCGGTGCCGGGCCGCGAGGGTCGGCTCTGGCAGGAGGGCTCCATCTCCTCCCGGGACGGCCGCTGCCGCCCCTTCGACGCGAATGCGACGGGCACCGTGGGGGGGGACGCGGCGGTGGTCATCGTCCTCAAGCGGCTCGAGGACGCGGTGGCCGACCGCGACTTCATCCACGCCGTCGTGCGCGGCACCAGCATCAACAACGACGGCGCGACGAAGGCGGGCTTCACCGCCCCCAGCATGAGCGCCCAGGCCCGCGTGGTGCGTGACGCCCTCGACGTGGCCGGCGTGGAGCCGGGGGACATCGGCTACATCGAGGCGCATGGCTCCGGCACCACGCTGGGAGACCCCATCGAGGTGGCGGCGCTGGCCCAGGCCTTCGAGGGCCTGCCGGCGGGAAGCCTTCCGCTGGGCTCCATCAAGGCCAACATCGGCCACACCGACGCGGCGGCCGGCCTGTCCGGGCTGGTGAAGGCGGCGCTGTGCCTGCGCGAGCGCACCTGGGTGACCACCCCTGGCTTCGAGCGGCCGAACCCGCTCATCGACTTCCCTTCCACGCCCTTCCGCGTGCAGACGGCCACCGAGCCCTGGCCCGAGGGCGCCGGCCCCCGGCGGGCGGGGGTGAGCTCGTTCGGCATGGGCGGCACCAACGCGCACGTGGTGCTGGAAGAGCCCCCCCCGCGCGCCGCGCCGGCGAAGGACACGCGGCCCTGGCACCTGCTGGTGCTGTCGGCCCGGACGCGCCCGGCCCTGGAGCGGATGACCACGGGCCTGGCCGAGCACCTCCAGGCGCACCCCGACCTGCCGCTGGCCGACGTGGCGCATACGCTGCGGCTGGGACGCGAGGCGTTCACCCACCGCCGCTTCGTGGTGGCGCGCACGGCGCAGGACGCGGCGCGGGCGCTGGCCACGCGTGATTCGGCGCGGGTCTTCACGGGCACCGCCACCCCGGGACGTCCGGTGGCCTTCCTGTATCCGGGACTGGGAGACACGCGCTTCCAGGGCGCGGCGGACCTCTACGCGCACGCGCCCGTCTTCCGCGCCGCGCTGGACACCTGCGCGGAGAAGCTGCTGCCGCTCATCGGCGCCGACGTGCGCACGCTCCTGACGGCCCCTTCCTCCGGGGACCGCATCAGCCGCTGGGGCGCGCGCGTCCAGGCCGAGGGGCCGCCCACGCGCCTGGCCCAGCCCGCCGTCTTCGCCGTGAGCTGGGCGCTGCACGCGCTCTGGACGTCGCTCGGCGTGGTGCCCGACACGCTGGCGGGCTACAGCCTGGGCGAGTACGTCGCGGCGACCGCCGCGGGGCACTTCACACTGGACGACGCCCTGCGCGTCGTCGCCGAGCGCGCCCGGCTGGTGGAGGAGCTCCCGTCCGGTGCGATGACGGCGGTGGGCCTGGGCGCGGACGAGGTGCTGGCGCTCGGAATGCCCGGCATCTCCATCGCCGCCATCACCGGCCGGGCGATGTGCGTCGCCGCCGGGACTCCCGCGGACGTGGAGACGCTGGAGAAGCGCCTGGACGCGGAGGGCTTCGCCTGCCGGAGGCTGGACTCGCGCCACGCCTTCCACACGCCGGCCATGCGCCCGGCCGCCGAGCGCTTCGCCCCCTTCGTGGAGCAGGTCCGCCGGGGCGCGCCCCGACTGCCCTTCTTCTCCAACGTCACCGGCGCGCTGCACGACGCCACCCTGGCGGCCAGCGCGGGGTACTGGGTGGACCACCTGACGCGGCCGGTGCGCTTCGCGCCCGTGCTGGAGGCGCTCGCGGCGGACCCGGCGCGCGTCCTCGTCCAGGTGGGCCCGGGCGCGCAGCTCGTCCGGCTCGCGCAGGGCGCGGGCGCCGGGGCGCGGGAGCGAGTCACGGCCACGTCGCTGCCGGAGGAGGGCTCCGACGGGCTCGCGCACTGGCTGGGCGCCGTGGGCCGGCTGTGGCTCTCGGGTGTGGACATGGAATGGAGCCGGCTGGAGGACACCGCGCTCCGCTCCCGCCTCCCGCTGCCCACCTACCCCTTCGAGCGCAAGCGCCACTGGGTGGATGGCCCCGTGCTCACTCCCGCGCGGCCCGTCGCCCCTCCGTCGCCGGCCGTTTCCGGGGAGCGGGCCCTTCCGCTGGAGTCACCCCTGCCCGCCCCGTCGTCCTCCCGCGCGCTGGCGCGAGACGAGCGCGAGCGGGCGCTGCTGGACATCTGGCGAGCGTCCTTTGGCTCGGAAGACCTCGGGGTGCATGACGACTTCTTCCAGATGGGCGGCCACTCCCTGCTGGCGCTCCAACTGCTGCACCGGCTGCGGCGCGCGCACGGGGTCGACCTGTCCGTGCGCGAGCTGATGGAGAACCCCACGGTGGCGAAGCTCGCCGCGTACTGGGGGGCGAATGCGTCCGCGCCCGCCCCCACGCCCGTGGCCGCCTCCGGCCCGGGGCTCCCGGAGCAGCTGCGCCAGGCCCCGCCGGAGGAGCAGCGCCGGCTCGCCGAGTCCTACGTCACGGACGCGGCGGCCCGGGCCCTGGGCCGCGGCGCCGACGAGGTGCGTGGCGCCGCGGACCTGAGCGCGCTGGGGCTGGGGAGCAGCCTCGCGGACCTCGTCCGCGTGCTCAAGCGCGACCTGGGCCTCGTGGTCTACCCGCACGAGCTGATGGCGCGCCCCACGGTGGCCGGCCTGGGGACCCTGCTCCGGGAGGCCCTGGGCCTCATCGCCCCCGAGCCGGCGCCCGCGTCCGCCCCGGAGGCTCCGCGTCCCCTGGCCCCCCGCCCCGCCGCGCCGCTGTCGCGCCGCAACCCGCCGGCGGCCTTCATCTTCTCCAGCGCGCGCTCCGGCTCCACGCTGCTGCGGGTGATGCTGGCCGGGCACCCGAAGCTGTTCTGCCCGCCGGAGCTGCACCTGCTGATGTTCGACAGCCTCCGCCAGCGCGACGCGCAGCTGTCCACGTCCCACTTCGGCAAGGGCCTGCCACGCGCGCTGATGGAGCTGTGCGCCATGGACGCCTCCCGGGCCGACGCCATGGTGGCCGACTGGCTGGAGCGCGACCTGAGCATCCCGGACGTCTACCGCGAGCTGCAGCGGCTGGCGCGCCCGCGGCTGTTCGTCGACAAGTCGCCCTCCTACGCGGAGGACCCGGCCACCCTGCGGCGTGTCGACGAGTGGTTCTCCTCCAGCTACGCGGTCGTCCTGGTGCGCCACCCGTACTCCGTCATGGAGTCCTACGTGCGCAACCGCATCGGGAGCATGGGCCGCGCCTCCGGCGAGGGCCCGTGGGACCAGGCCGAGCGGCACTGGCTCGACGTCAACAGCCACCTGATGGACTTCCTCGACGAGGCGCCGCGCCCCTCGCACCTGCTGCGCTACGAGGACCTGATGGCCACGCCCGAGCCGGTGCTGCGCGGGCTCTGTGCCTCGCTGGGTGTGGGCTATCATCCCGCCGTGCTGACTCCGTATGAAGGGCGGAGGATGATTGACGGCGTGGGGGACCCGAACCTCCACGAGCATGACCGCGTGGAGCGGGAGCTGGGGGACCGGTGGCGTCAGGTGCGGCCCCCACGGCCGCTGCGCGATGCGACACGCCGCCTCGCCGAGCGTCTTGGCTACGAAATCCCAGGTGAATCGACATGAGCAACTACGTCCTCGGAGTCGTTGGCGCGGGAGTGATGGGCACCGGCATCGCGCAGAGCGCGGCGCGCGCCGGGCTGCCCGTGGTGCTGGTGGACACAGGGCCGCAGGTGCTGGAGCGCTCGCGGCGGCGCATGTTGGATGACCTGCGCCTGGAGCGCATGCTCCACGGGGGCACCGGCGCGCCTCCGGCCGAGACGCTGGCGCGCATCACCTTCACCCCGAAGCTGGACGACATCCAGCGCGCCACCTTCGTGGTGGAGAGCATCATCGAGCGCGTCGCGGACAAGGAGCGGCTGTTCCGCGAGCTGGACGCGTGCTGCCCGCCGGAGGTGTGCTTCGCGTCCAACACGTCCGCCATCCCCATCTCCCGTCTGGCGGCGGCCACGCGGCGCGAGCCCCGCGTGCTGGGCATGCACTTCATGAACCCGGTGCCGCTCAAGCCCACCGTGGAGATGGTGCGCGCGGCGCGCACGCACGAGGACACGCTGGCCGCCGCGCGCGACCTGCTGCGCCGGCTGGGCATGGACTCCGTCGAGGTGGGCGACGGGCCGGGCTTCGTCAACAACCGCGTGCTGATGCTCTCCATCAACGAGGCCGTCGCGCTGGTGGCCGAGGGCGTCGCGCCCCCCGCGAACGTGGACCGCGTCTTCACCGCCTGCCTCGGCCACAAGATGGGGCCACTGGCCACGGCGGACCTCATCGGCCTGGACAACGTCCTCGACACGCTGCTCGTGCTGGAGGAGTTCGCTGGCCCCAAGTACCACCCCCACCCCCACCTCGCCGACATGGTCGGCCGCGGCCTCCACGGCCGGAAGAGCGGCGAAGGCTTCTTCACCTACCCGAACTCATGACCTCGAACGACATCCGGACCCGCGTGCGCACCAAGGTGACCACCCTGTGCGGCGCCAGGGACCTGCGCGACGACGACGACATCTTCCAGCTTGGCCTGCTCAGCTCGCTGTATGCGCTGCGCCTGGTCCAGTCCATCGAACGCGAGTTCGACCTCGAGGTGTCGGACGAGGACCTGCGCGTGGTCAACTTCCGCTCGGTGGATGCCATCACCAGCCTCGTCACCCGGGTGGTGGAGGCGAAATGAGGGAGGCCCGTGCCTTCACCGAGGCGGAGCTGCTCCCGCACGCCGACCGCTTCGACGCCGAGGGGGCCCTGCCCCGCGCGTTCATCGCGCAGCTTTCGGACCGGGGCTGGCTGGGCGCGGCCCTGTCCACCCGGTGGGGCGGTGGCGGCCTGGACGCCCCCACCTGGGGCCGGCTCCACGGCGACGTGGGCCGGGCGTGCGGCTCCACGCGCAGCCTCCTCACGGTGCAGACGCTGGTGGGGCTGGCGCTGGAGCGCTGGGCGCCGGAGCCGCTGAAGGCGCGCTACCTGCCAGCGCTGGCCCGGGGCGAGCTGCTCGCGGCCTTCGCGCTGAGCGAGCCCTCCGCGGGCTCTGACGTGCAGGGCCTGGAGGCGCGCGCCCGCCCGCACGGGGACGGCTACGTGCTGGACGGCGTGAAGCGCTGGATTTCCTTCGGGCAGATTGCCCACCTGTTCCTGGTGTTCGCGCGCCTGGAGGGGGGCATGGCCGCCTTCCTGGTCGAGGGCTCCTCGCCGGGACTCACCCGCGAGCCCATCACCGGGCTGCTGGGCGTGCGCGCCACGCAGCTGGCGGAGCTGCGACTGAACGGGTGCTTCGTGCCGGCGAGCCACCGCGTGGGCGGTGGAGACCTGCCGTTCAGCCCGGTGGCGGCGACGGCGCTGGACGTGGGCCGCTACAGCGTGGCCTGGGGCTGCGTGGGCCAGGCCGAGGCGTGCCTGGCGGCGAGCATGGCGCATGCGCGCACGCGCCGGCAGTTCGGCAAGCCGCTGCTGGAGCATGAGCTGGTGGCGCGCAAGCTGACGGACATGCTCACGGACACGCGCGCGGCGCGCCTGCTGTGCCAGGAGGCCGGGGCCAAGCGCAAGGCCCGGGCTCCGGACTCGGAGTCGGCCACGATGATGGCCAAGTACTTCGCGTCCACCGCCGCGTCACGCATCTCAGCGGACGCCGTGCAGCTGCACGGCGCGTCTGGCTGCATTCAGGGCTCGCGGGTGGAACGCCACTTCCGCGATGCCCGCATCATGGAAATCATCGAGGGCTCCACGCAGATGCAGCAGGTGATGATTGCCCGCCACTGCGCCCTCGACGACCTCGAGGGAGACGAGTCGTGAAGCCTCGCGTCATCAAGTGTGTTGTCTGGGATCTGGATGGGACCTTGTGGAATGGAGTGCTGGCCGAGGGGGACTCGCTCCGGCTGAGGGAGGAGGCCGCGAACCTGGTCCGCGCGCTCGACGAGCGCGGCGTGCTCCAGTCCGTGGCCAGCCGCAACGACGCCGTCGCGCTGGAGACGCTGGAGCGGTTCGGCCTGCGCGACTACTTCCTGCACCCCCACTTCGGCGCCACGGCCAAGTCGGCCTCCATCGCCCGCATCGCGGAGCGGCTGGGCGTGTCCACGGACAGCGTGGCCTTCGTCGACGACGAGCCGTATGAGCGCGAGGAGGTGGCGGCGGTCCACCCGAACGTGGTGTGCGTCGACGCCGCGACCGTGGCCACGCTGCTGGAGCGGGGCGACATCACCATCCCCGTGGGCACCGGCATCAACCGGCGCATGCTCCACCTGGCCGAGCAGGAGCGGCAGGCCGCGGAGGACGCGGCGGGTGGCCCCAGCGAGGACTTCCTCGAGGGGCTGGGCATGCGCCTGGCCGTGCGCCGGGCCGGCTCGGGCGACCTCGGGCGCATCCAGGAGCTGATGCTGCGCACCAACCAGCTCAACACCACGGGGCGCTTCTTCCCGCTGGAGGAGCTGGAGCGGCTCTGCGCCGCGGAGGACCACGTCGCGGTCGTCATGGACCTGAAGGACCGCTTCGGCGACTCGGGGACCGTCGGCTTCGCGCTGGTGGCCCTGACGCCGGGCTTCTGGACGATGCGCATGCTGATGGTGTCGTGCCGCGTGCAGGACCGGGGCGTGGGCGCGGCGGTGCTCGGTGCCCTGCGGCGCGGCGCGCACCGGGCCGGGGCCCGCTTCCGCGCGGACTACGTGCGCACCAAGGCCAACCGGCGGATGTACGTGGGACTGAAGCTGGCCGGCTTCTCCGAGGTGGGAGGCACGGAGCCCGAGCTGCTGCTGGAGGCCGACCCGACGCTGCTCGCGCCAATGCCCTCGTGGATAGAGGTCCGCGACGAGACCGGGGCGCTGCTGCCGTGAGCCTCGTGTCCCTCCACGCGTCCACCTCCACTGGCGCGCCCGTCTTCCTCGTCCATGGGGTGATGGGCACGGTGCTCCCCTACCGCGAGCTCGCGGTGCGGCTCGGCGCCGACCGGCCCTGCATCGGCATCGAGGCCCGAGGCGTGGATGGCCGGCAGGAGCCGCTCGACTGTGTCGAGGCCCTGGCCGCGGCCTACCTCGACGAGGTTCGCGCCCGGGGCGCGCCGGCCCGGTGGCTGCTGGCCGGCTGGTCCTTCGGCGGCCTGGTGGCGTACGAGATGGCCGTCCAGTTGGGCCGCGCTGGCATCCCCGCGTGCGCGGCGCTGCTGGACACCCAGGCCCTGCTGGATCCGAAGCGGCACACGCGTCCGCCGCGCAAGGAGATTGCCTCGGGCCTGGACCGGCACCTGGAGCGCGCGGGCGTGCCGCGCGAGGACCTGCTGGCGGTGGAGCGCCTGCGCACGACCTACGTCGCGCATGTGGAGGCGCTGCTGCGCTACCACCCCGGGCGCTTCACGGGGCCGCTGACCGTCATCCATGCCGGCCAGGGGCTCCCGACGGAGGACGCCACGCTGGGCTTCGGCGCGGTCGCGGGTGGGCCGGTGCGGACGCACGGCGTCGCGGGCGACCATGACTCCCTGCTGGCGCCTCCGCACGTGGACGCCGTCTCCGGCGTGCTGCGTGACTTCTTCGCCTCGTTCGACCCGGACCGATGACGCCCTTCCACCTCGAGCAGCCAGTCGCCGACCGCTTCGATGCGGTCGCGCGCGCCCTCCCCGACCGCCTGGCCATCGACGCGCCTTCGGGCGAGTGGAGCTACGCCCGGCTCGCCCGCGAGTCGCGGCGGGTGGCCTCCGCCATCCACGCCCAGGCCCCGAGCACCGAGCGGGTGGGCCTGCTCTGTGGCCATGACGGGCCGGCCATTGGCGCCATCCTGGGGCTGCTGCGCGCCGGGAAGACCTGGGTGCCGATGGATTCCCGCCACCCGCCCTCCCGGCTGGCGGCCATCTGGGAGGACGCGGGCGCCGGAGCGCTGGTGTGCGACGCGGCCCATCGGGCGGTGGCCACGCGCATCGCGGGCGACCGGGTCCTCTGCCTGGAGGACCTGGGCGACGGCGAGGAGGTGCCCTCGTTGGCGGTGCGGCCCGGCGCCGTGGCGTACCTCCTCTACACCTCCGGCTCCACCGGGCGGCCCAAGGGCGTCATCCAGAGCCACCGCAACCTGCTCCACCATGCACGGGCGTACGCGCGCAGCCTGGACCTGACGCCCGATGACCGGGTGGCGCTGCTGGCCTCGCTGGCCGTGGACGCCGCGCTGATGGACGTCTTCGGAGCGCTCCTGAGCGGCGCCTCGCTGCACCTGTGGGACCTGGCCAGCAAGGGCGCCGAGGGGCTCGCGGACTGGCTCGACGCGCGGGGCATCACCCTCTACCACTCCACGCCCACGGTGTTCCGCTTCTGGATGCGGGAGCTGCCGGCGGGCAGGACGCTCACGACGGTGCGGCGCGTCGTACTGGGCGGTGAGCCGGCGCACGGGGACGACCTCGCGGGCTTCCGTCGCGCCTTCGCGCCGACGGCGGTGCTCGTCAACGGGCTGGGCCCCACCGAGAGCACGCTGGCGCTACAGGCCTTCTTCTCCACGGACACGCGTCCCCCGGCGGGCCTGCTGCCCGTGGGCCGCCCCGTCGAGGACACGCAGGTGCTGCTGCTGGACGAGCGCGGCGCGGAGGTGGAGACAGAGGGAGAGCTCGCCATCCGGAGTCCCCACGTCGCGCTGGGTTACTGGAACCAGCCGGAGCTCACGCGCGCGGCGTTCCTGCCGGACCCGGACGGGGGCGAGCGGCGCATCTATCGCACGGGTGACCTGGCGCGGCGCGAGCCGGACGGGAGCCTGCTCTTCCTCGGGCGCAAGGACCTGCGCCTGAAGCTGCGGGGCTGGGGCGTCGAGCCGGAGGAAATCGAGTCCCGGCTGCGCTCGCTCGAAGGCGTGGGCGAGGCGGCGGTGGTGCTCCAGGAGCGCGCTTCCGGCGGGGCCTCGCTGGTGGCCTTCGCGGCCCCCAGGTCCGGCGCCTCGCTGGACGGCGCGGCGCTGCTGGCGCGGCTGCGCGAGGTGCTGCCCGCGGTGATGGTTCCGGCGCGCCTGGTGGTGCTTGACACGCTGCCCACCACGGCGAGCGGGAAGCTCGACCGGCAGGCGCTCATCGGGTGGCGCGACGAGGCGCCACGCGCCTTCCGTCCGCCCGAGGGCCCGGAGCAGCGCTGGGTGGCGCGCTCGTTCGCGCGACTGCTCGACCTGGACGAGGCCTCGGTGGGCGCGGACAGCCACCTCTTCGAGCTGGGCGGCCACTCGCTGATGGCGGCCCGGCTGCTCGCGCAGGCGCGGGCGGCCTTCGGGGTGGAGCTGCCCCTGGCCACCGTGTTCGAGACGCCGACCGTCGCCGGGCTCGCCGCGGGCCTCGTGGCTTCCGCGGGGGCGGGGCCAGCGGGCCCCGCGCTGGAGCCCCTGCCACGCGGCGGTCCGCTGCCGCTGTCCTTCGCGCAGGAGCGGCTGCTCTTCTTCGACCGGCTCATGCCGGGCCACCCCACGTACCACGTGCCCGCCGCGTCGCGGCTGCGGGGCCGGCTCGACGCCGCGCTCCTCCGGGCCGCCCTGGCCGACGTGGTGGCGCGGCACGAAGTGCTCCGGGCGACGTTCACCCTGGAGGACGGCGTGCCGGTGCAGCGCGTGTCGCCAGGGGCGCCGCTCGACTTCGAGCAGGTCTCCCTGGACGTGCCGCCCGGCACGGAGGTCGCCACGCGCGCTCGGGAAGAGGCACGCGAGCGGGCCCTCCGGCCGTTCGACCTCGCGCGCGGGCCGCTGGTGCGCGCGACACTGTTCCGGCTGGGAGAGGACGACCACTTCCTGGTGCTGGTGGCGCACCACCTCGCCGTGGACGGCTGGTCCCTGCAGCAGCTCTTCACGGAGTGGAGCGAGGCCTACGCGGCGCGACGGGAGGGACGGCCCGTGCGGACGGACGGGGCCCGGCTGCAGTACGCCGACTTCGCGGCCTGGCAGCGCCGGCTCCTGGAGGGGCCGCGGCTCGACGCGCTCTCCGCGTGGTGGAAGCAGCGGCTCGCGGGGCTGCCGGAGCTGCAGCTCCCCACCGACCGCCCGCGTCCTCCGGTGCAGTCACGCCGGGGCGGATGGTGCCGGTTCGAGCTTCCCGCGCCGCTGGTGGGCTCGCTGCGCGCATTGGGACGCGAGGCGGGGGCGACCTTCTACATGACGTGCCTGGCCGCCTTCGGCGTGCTGCTCTCGCGCCACACGGGACAAGAGGACCTGGCCGTGGCCTCGCCCGTGGCGGACCGTCCGCTGCCGGAGCTGCACGACGTGCTCGGCACCTTCGTCAACACGCTGGCCCTGCGCCTTGACTTGTCGGGGAACCCGACGGTGCGCCAGTTGCTCGAGCGCGTGAGGGGGCAGGCCGTGGACGCCTTCGCCCATGCGGGGCTCCCCTTCGAGCGGGTGGTGGCGAGCGCTGGCGTCCAGAGAGACGCGGGCCGCGAGCCGCTCACGCAGGCGATGCTCATCGTCCACCATGGTGAGCCTGGACACCCCCGGCTCGACGGAGTGACGGCGGAGCCCGTCGAGCTGCACCTGGGCGTGGCCATGTTCGACCTGACGCTCACCGTCCGCGAGTCGGAGCGCGTCCAGGCCTGGTTCGAGTACGCGACGGACCTCTTCGACGCGTCCACCATCGAGCGCCTGCGCGAGCGCTGGCTCACGCTGCTGTCGGCCATGGCCGCTGGCGTGGACCGTCCGGTGGGGGAGCTCACGGTGCTGCCGACCGAGGAGCGCCAGCGACTGCTGCGAGACTTCAACGACACGCGAAGCGACTTCGACCTGGGGACGTCCGTGCGAGCGCGCATCCTGGCGCAAGCCGGGGCGCGCGCGGACGCCCCGGCGGTGGCCTTCGGTGACGCGCGCCTGAGCCAGGGCGAGCTGCTGACGTGGAGCCGGCGCATTGCCCACGCGCTGCACGCGCGGGGCGTGGGGCCCGGAGCGCTGGTGCCGGTGGTGGTGCGGCGGGGGCTGGACCTGGTCGCCGCGTGGCTCGGGGTCCTGGAAGCCGGCGCGGCCTTCGTCCCCATCGACCCGGGTTGGCCCGTGGAGCGGATGCGCGCGGCCCTCGTACGGCTGGCTCCGCGCGCGGTGGTCGTGGACTCGGCGCACGAGTTCCTGGACGTGCTGGCGGGGCTTCCGAAGGTCGCGACGGCGCCCCTGCGCGGCGGGGAGCGGCCTCCACCGGTGGCGCCGCTGCCGGAGCCCGAGTCGCCGGTGTACGGGTTCTTCACCTCGGGCACCACGGGCGAGCCCAAGCTGGCGCTGGTGGCGCACCGGGGGCTGAGCAACCGCTTCGCGTGGATGGACGGGTTCTTCGGCCCCGATGCGCCGGTGACGCTCCAGACGACGCCACACTTCTTCGACAGCGCCGTCTGGCAGTTGCTGTGGCCGCTGTGCCGGGGGGGGATGGCGGTGGTTCCCAGCGACTCGCCGGTGCTCACCGCCGGGGAAATCACCGCGCTGGTGGAGCGGCACGGCGTCACCCTCGTCGACTTCGTCCCCTCCGTGCTGGATGCGCTGCTGCCGCAGTTCGCAGCGGACGACACACTGGAGCGGCGGCTGCGGAGCCTGCGCCACGTGATTGCCGGCGGCGAGGCGCTACGCCCGGAGACGCTGCACGCCTTCCGCGCGGCCATGCCGGCCGTGCGGCTGACGAACCTCTACGGCCCGACGGAGGCCACCATCGGCTGCATCGCGGCGGTGCTGGGCGGGCACGAGACGACCATTCCGATTGGGCGGCCCATCGCCAACGTGAAGGCGGTGGTGCTGGACCCGGAGCGGCGGCTCGCGCCGCTCGGGGTACCGGGAGAGCTGTATGTCACGGGTGCATGCCTGGGGCTGGGCTACCACGGCAACCCGGAGGCGACGCGGCGCGCGTTCGTGGACAACCCCTTCCCGGAGCTGGAGCACCCGCGGCTGTACCGGACGGGAGACCGGGTGCGGCTGCGCGCGGACGGGACGCTCGACTTCCTGGGGCGCTGTGACGGCCAGCTCAAGGTGAGGGGCCTGCGCATCGAGCCGGGCGAGGTGGAGGCCGCGCTGCGCTCGCACCCCGGGGTGCGCGAGGCCTTCGTGGCGGCCGGGAAGGACCGCCAGGGCCAGCCCGAGCTGTGGGCCTGGCTCGCCCCCGGGCCGGTGCCGGAGGACCTGCGGGAGCACCTGCGCGCACGGCTGCCGGCGGGCCTGGTTCCCGCCGTGATTCTCGCGTGCGAGGCGCTGCCGCGCCTGCCGGGCGGGAAGCTCGACACGAAGGCCCTGCCCCGCCCGGTGGACGTGCCAGCCGCGACTCCCCTGGCGCGGCCGAAGACGGCGCTGGAGCAATCCATCTCGGAGGTCTGGCAGCGGGTCCTCCGCCTGGACGTGGTGGACCCACAGGCCAACTTCTTCGACCTCGGTGGGCACTCGCTGCTGGCCCTCAAGGCGCAGGCCGAGCTGCAGCGGGGGCTCGGTCGTGAAGTGCCCCTGCTGGCGCTGTTCCGCCATCCGACCGTCGCGGGCCTGGCCGCGCACCTGTCAGGGGCCGTCACGGCCGTGGAGGCGCCCCGGCCTCAGGCGCAGACCCGCCAGGCCGCCATCGCCCGGCGCCGGCGCCGGAATGACGAACAGGGGCCGCGGGGCGAGGGAAAGGGAGAGCAGGAGGACCCCACCTGAACGGCACGTCGTCTCGGCTTCCAACGGCTTTCGAACTCCAGGGGATACCTTGACCCGGACCGCCCTGCCCCATCCTCGGTGCGACACCCTCGTGGAGCTGCTGCGCATGCGCGTGGAGGCCCAGGGTGAGCAGCTGTTGTACCGCTTCCTGGAAACGGGCGACCTGGACGGAGGGGTGGAGGAGTGGAGCTACACCCGGCTCGATGCGCGTGCGCGCGCCATCGGCGCGGCGCTGCAGGAAGCCGGAGCCCAGGGCCAGCGCGCCCTGCTGCTGTTCCCTCCGGGGCTGGAGTTCATCGCCGCCTTCATGGGCTGCCTGTACGGAGGCGTGGTCGCCGTCCCGGCCTACCCGCCAGACCCGCTGCGACTCGAGCGCACCCTGCCCCGGCTGCGGGCCATCGCACGGGACTGCGACGCGGGGCTCGTCCTCACCTCCTCGTTCATCCTGGAGATGTCCGGGACACTCCATGCGCTGGCCCCCGAGATGGCGGCGCTGAAGTGGATCGCCACCGACGCCGTCCCCGAGGACGCCGCCCCGTCCTGGCGCAGGCCGGACATCTCCAGCGATACGCTGGCCTTCCTCCAGTACACCTCGGGCTCCACGGGCACGCCCAGGGGCGTGATGCTCACCCACGCCAATGTGCTGCACAACGAGCTGCTCATCACCCGCGGGTTCGGCCATACGCCGGACTCGGTGGGCGTCGGCTGGCTGCCGCTGTTCCACGACATGGGGCTCATCGGCAATGTCATCCAGCCGATGTACGTGGGCTTCCCATGCACGATGATGTCTCCCATTGCCTTCCTGCAGCGCCCCGCGCGCTGGCTGCAGGCGGTCTCCCACTTCCATGGCACCACCAGCGGTGGGCCCAACTTCGCCTACGCCCTGGTGGCCCGGAAGATGACCGAGGCGGAGCGCGCCGAGCTGGACCTGAGCCGCTGGGACCTGGCCTTCAACGGCGCCGAGCCCGTCCGGCACGAGACGCTGGAGCACTTCGCCCGCACCTTCGCCCCGTGCGGCTTCCGGCGCGAGGCCTTCTACCCGTGCTACGGACTGGCCGAGGCCACGCTCATCGCCTCCGGCGGGAGCAAGGAAGAGCCCTTCACCTCCCTGCCGGTGGACCCCCGGGCCCTGGAGAACGGGAAGGCCACCGCCGTGCCAGAGGGCACACGGGACGCCCGGGTGATGGTGTCCTCGGGCCGGCGCCCCTCCGAGCAGCGCATGCTCGTCGTGCGCCCGGACACGGCGACCCCGTGCGCCGACAACGAGGTGGGGGAGCTGTGGCTCTCCGGTCCGAGCGTGGCCCAGGGCTATTGGAACAACCCGGAGGAGTCGGCGCGCACCTTCGGCGCGCGGCTGGCGGATGGCTCGGGGCCGTTCCTGCGCACGGGGGACCTCGGCTTCCTCTCCGGCGAGCAGCTGTACATCGCCAGCCGGCTGAAGGACCTCATCATCATCCGCGGCCGCAACTTCTACCCCCAGGACATCGAACGGACCCTGGAGTCGGCCCACGAGGCCGTGCGCCAGGGCTGCATCGCCGCCTTCTCCGTGGAGGCGCGGGGCGAGGAGCGGCTGGGCGTGGCCGTCGAGGTGGAGCTGCGCGGCGCCGACGCGGACGCGGTGGCCAGCGCCATCCGGAAGAAGGTGGCCGAGGAGCACGCCGTCCACGTCCACGCGGTGGCCCTGCTCGAGCCGCGCTCCATCCCCAAGACCTCCAGCGGGAAGATCCAGCGCCACGCCTGCCGCATCGGCTTCATGAGCGGCACCCTCGAGCTGGTGGGCCGCTCCGTCGTACCCGAGCAGCCGGAGGCCTCGACGCCGGGGGACCTCTCCCTCCCGGAGCTCCTGCGCGCCACGGCTCCCGGCGAGCAGCGTCCCCGGCTGGAGCGCTACCTGCGGGAGCTGCTCGCCCGCGTCGCGCGCATCGATGCCGCGACCATCGACAGCCAGTCCCCGCTGACGGCGCTCGGCCTCGACTCGCTGATGCTCCTCGAGCTCCAGGGCCGGCTCGAAGCCGAGCTGGGGCTGGCACTGCCCCCGGCCTTCCTGTGGCGGCAACCGGCGCTGGCCACCACCGCGGACGGCCTGCTGGCGCTCTGGCGCGAGAAGAAGCCCCTCGTCTCCATCCCCCGCCGCGCGGAGCGTGGCCCGGCGCCGCTGACCCTTGCCCAGCAGCGGATGTGGCTGCTGGAGCAGCTCGAGCCGGGCACCCTCGCCTACCACCTGCCCGCCGCATTGAAGCTCACGGGTGAGCTCGACGCCGCGGCCCTGGAGCAGAGCCTTGTCGAGCTGGTGCGCCGCCACGAGGCGCTGCGGACGACCTTCCACGCCGAGGCTGGCGAGCCCGTCCAGGTCGTCTCGCCCCCCGCGGCCTTCACCCTCACCACGGTCGACCTGAGCACCCTGCCCGCCGCCACCCGTGAGGCCGAGGTGCGACGGCTGCTTCGCGAGGACGCGCATCGCCCGTTCGACCTCGAGCGCGGTCCCCTGCTGCGCCACACCCTGCTGCGGCTGGGCGAGCGTGAGCACGTGCTGCTGGCGACCCTGCACCACACCATCGCCGACGGCTGGTCCGCGCGGCTCCTGGTGGGCGAGCTGGGGGAGCTCTACACCGCCTTCAGCACGGGCAGGACTCCGGACCTGGCCGAGCCGTCCCTCCAGTACGCCGACTACGCCGCCTGGCAGCACTCCACGCTCCAGGGCGAGGCGCTGGAGGCGCAGCGCGCCTGGTGGCGGCAGCAGCTGGCGGGCGCGCCGGTGGCGCTGGAGCTGCCCACGGACAGGCCGCGCCGTGAGGCCACGGGAAGCGCCGGGCTGCGCAAGCTGCTGCTGCCCCCCGCGCTGGTAGCGGACCTGGCGGCGCTGGCCCGCCAGGAGTCGGGCACCCTGTTCATCACGGTGCTGGCGGGCCTGGAGGTGCTGCTGTCGCGCTACAGCGGACAGGAGGACTTCCTGGTGGGCTCGCCCTTCGCCAACCGCGGGCAGGCGGGCACCGCGGGCGTGGTAGGCCTCTTCTTCGAGCCGCTCGTCTTCCGCGCCAACCTGGCCGGCAACCCCACCTTCCGCGAGCTGCTCGCGCGCACCCGCCATACGGTGCTGGAGGGCTTCGCGCATCCGCACGTGCCCTTCGACTCCCTGGGCGAGCCACCCGGCGCAAGGCGTGACACCCGCCGCGCGCCGCTCTTCCAGGTGCTCTTCAACCAGCTCGATGCCCCCCTGGCGCGCCTGAGCCTGCCAGGCCTGCGCGTGGAGGCGCTGGAGACGGTGCCCGCCACCACGGAGCTGGACCTGACCGTGACGCTCGGCCACGGGCCGGACGGGGTGGGGCTGGAGGCCCTCTACAACGCGGACCTCTTCGACGCGTCCACCGTGGAGCGCCTGCTGGGGCACCTGCGGGTGCTGCTGGAGGGCGCCGTGCGTGCACCGGACTCGCGCCTGGGGGCGCTGCCCCTGCTCTCCGAGGAGCAGCGGCGGCGGATGGTGGTGGAGTGGAACACGACGCGCGAGGGGCCGGTGGGCGACACCTGCATCCATGCGCTCATCGAAGCCCAGGCCGCGCGCACGCCCGAGGCCCTGGCGGTGGTGGCCGCGGACGGCGGCACCCTGACGTACGCGCAGCTGATGGAGCGGGTCCACCGGCTCGCCTGGTTCCTGAGGGCGCGCGGCGTCGGCCTCGAGACCCGGGTGGCCCTGTGCCTGGAGCGCTCCCCGGACATGGTGGTGGCGCTGCTGGGCGTCCTCGAGGCGGGCGCCGCCTACGTGCCGCTGGATAGCGCCTATCCGCCCGAGCGGCTGGCCTACATGCTGGAGGACAGCGGCATCCGCCTGCTGCTGGTGCATGCGCCCACACGCGGGAAGCTGTCCGGCCGCCACCTGGAGGAGGTGTGCCTGGACGAAGCGCGTGAGGACATCGCGGCGTGCAGCGCACGGGCGCCCTCCGTCGCGGTGCCCCCCGAGGCGGCCGCGTATGTCCTCTACACCTCGGGCTCCACGGGCCAGCCCAAGGGCGTGGTGATGTGGCACCGGTCGCTGGTGAACTACAGCCGGGCCGCCTCGCGCTTCTCCCCCATGGCTCCGGGAGAGCGGCTGCTGCAGTTCGCCTCCATCAGCTGGGACACCAGCGCGGAGGAGCTCTTCACGTGCCTCCCCCAGGGCGGCACGCTGGTGTTGCGTCCTTCGGCCCCGCTGGAAGCGCCCGAGGACTTCCTGGCCTGGTGCGAGGCGCGGGGCATCACCCAGCTCAACCTCCCCACGGCCTGGTGGCATGAGCTGGTGGCCAGCCTGGAGGAGGGCCACGCGCGGCTGCCTCGCGGGCTGCGCTGGGTGGTCATCGGCGGGGAGCGCGCTGTCCCGGCGCGCGTGGCGCAGTGGATGCGGCGCGTGGGCACGGCCGTGCCGCTGCTCAACACCTACGGCATCACCGAGGCGATGGCGGTCTCCACGTCCATCGACCTGTCGGTACGGGCCGAGCCGGAGGGGCGCGAGGTGTGCATCGGCCGGCCGGTGCTCAACGTGCGCACCTATGTGCTGGACGGGGCGCTGCAGCCGGTCCCCGTGGGCGTGACGGGCGAGCTCCATGTGGGCGGCGAGGGCGTTTCTCGCGGCTACCTGGACCAGCCGGGGCTGACGGCCGGGCGCTTCGTGCCGGATCCCTTCGGCTCCGAGCCCGGGCAGCGCATGTACCGCACGGGAGACCTGGCCCGCTGGCGCCCCGACGGGACGCTCGAGCACCTGGGCCGCGGTGACGCCCAGGTGAAGGTGCGCGGCTTCCGTATCGAGCCGGGCGAGGTCGAGGCCGCCCTGCTGCGCCACCCGCGGGTGCATGAGGTGCTGGTGCTGGTGCGCGAGGACGTGCCCGGCGACAAGCAGCTGGTGGCCTACGCGGTGCCTCGCGCCGGCCAGGCGCTGGACGTGGCGGAGCTGAAGGCGTGGCTCTCGGACAGGCTGCCCGCCTTCATGGTGCCGCAGGCGCTGGTGGCCCTGGCGGCCCTGCCGCTGCTGCCCAACGGCAAGGTGGATCGGCGCGCCCTGCCCCCACCGGGGGCGCCGCGGGGCCCGGCCGGGGACGCGCGCCCGCTCACGCCCTGGGAGCAGAAGCTGGCCGCGCTCTGGAAGGAGCTGCTGCGCCTGGAGCACGTCGGCGTGCACGACAGCTTCTTCGACCTGGGTGGGCACTCCCTGCTGGCCGCGCGGCTCGTCTCGCGCATCCGCTCCTCCTTCCAGGTGGAGCTCCCCCTGCGCGCCTTCTTCGAGGCCCCCACCCTCTCCGCGCTCGCCGCCCGGCTGGAGTCCTCTCTCCAAGAGGGCCAGGGCCTCCTGGTGCCTCCTCTCACCCGGGCGCCCAGGACGGGCCCGCTGCCCCTGTCCTTCGCCCAGCAGCGCCTGTGGTTCCTCCACCAGCTCGAGCCTGGCAGCGCCGTCTACAACATCCCCGGCGCCGTGCGCTTGATGGGGCGCCTGGACCTCTTCGCCCTCCAGCGGGCCCTGTCCGAGCTCGTCGCCCGTCACGAGTCCCTGCGCACCTGCTTCCCCGACACGAACGGCCAGCCCTCGCAGCACATCTCCAGTCCTGACCACACCGCGCTCCCGGTGGTGGACCTCTCCTCCCACGAGGACCGGGAGGCCGAGCTGCGCCGGCTCGCCAATGCGCAGGCGCACACGCCCTTCGAGCTCGAGCGGGGGCCGCTGCTGCGCGCCTGGCTGCTGCGGCTGGAGGCGCACGAGCACGTGCTGCAGCTGAGCATGCACCACATCGTCTCCGACGGCTGGTCCATGGACGTGCTGGTGCGCGAGCTTGCCGCCCTCTACGCGGCCTTCTCCGTCGGCGGCCCCTCGCCCCTGCCCGAGCTGCCCGTCCAGTACGCCGACTACGCGGTCTGGCAGCGCGCGTGGCTGCGGGGCGAAGTGCTGGACGCGCAGCTCTCCTGGTGGCGCAAGCAGCTGGAAGACGCGCCCACCGCCCTGGAGCTGCCCACCGACTTCCAGCGCCCCGCCGCCCAGTCCTTCCGGGGCGCCACCGCCCCCGTTCAGCTGTCGCGCCCGCTGTCCGACGCGCTCGGGGCCTTCTGCCAGCAGGAGGGCGTCACGCCATTCATGGCGCTGCTGGCCGCCTGGCAGCTGCTGCTGTCGCGCTACTCGGGCCAGGACGATGTCCTCGTCGGCTCCCCCATCGCCGGCCGCCGCGTCGCCGAAGTCGAGGGCCTCATCGGCTGCTTCGTCAACACGCTGGTGCTGCGCGCCCGAGTCGACCCTCGCGACGGCTTCCGGCAGCTGCTGGCGCAGGTGCGTCAGCGCACCCTGGGCGCCTTCGAGCACCAGGATGTGCCCTTCGAGAAGCTGGTCGAGGAGCTGCAACCCCACCGTGATTTGAGCCGCTCGCCCCTCTTCCAGGTCTCCTTCACCCTGCAGAACGTGGGGTCCACCCGGCTGTCCCTGCCGGGGCTCACCTTCCAGCCGGTCGAGACGGAGGGCCGGGTGGCGCGCTTCGACCTGGCGCTCATCCTCGGCGACACGCCGCAAGGCCTCGGCGGCACCCTCGAGTACAGCACCGACCTCTTCGAGGCCTCGACGGCCGCGCGGCTGGTGACCCACTTCCAGACGCTCCTGGAGGCGGCGCTGGCCTCACCGGATGCGCGCCTGGGCTCCCTGTCCCTGCTCTCCGAGGCCGAGCGGCGGCAGGTGCTGGTGGACTGGAACGCCACCGGCGCTGAGTACCCGCGCGACGCGGCCGTCCACCAGCTCTTCTCCGCCCAGGCCGCGCGCACTCCTGACTCCATCGCCGTCGAAGCAACGGAGGGCGCGCTCACCTACCGCCAGCTCGACGAGCGCTCCAACCAGCTCGCCTGGCACCTGCGCACCCTCGGCGTCACCCCGGGCACCCGTGTCGCCCTGTGCCTGGAGCGCGGGCTGGAGCTGCCCGTGGGCCTGCTGGGAATCCTCAAGGCGGGCGCCGCCTTCGTCCCGCTCGACCCGGCCTCCCCCGCCGAGCGGCTGGACTTCATGCTCTCCCAGACGGGCGTCTCCGTCCTCGTCACCCAGCAGCAGCTGGCCGACGAGCTGCCCAGCGCCGTTCCCCTCGTCGTCTGCCTCGACACCGACTGGCAGCAGGTGGCGCTCCAGCCCGCGGCTCCGCCCCATTCCTTCACCAGCGCCGACAGCCTGGCGTACGTCATGTTCACCTCGGGCTCCACCGGGCAGCCCAAGGCCGTGGCCATTCCCCACCGCGGCATCACCCGCCTGGTGCTCGGCAGCGACTTCATCCACTTCGGGCCCCAGGAAGTCTTCCTCCAGCTGGCGCCCATCTCCTTCGATGCCTCCACCCTGGAAGTCTGGGGCGCGCTGCTGCATGGCGCCCGCCTCGTGCTCTTCCCTCCGCGGCCCCCCTCGCTGGAGGAGCTGGGCACGGTGCTGGTGCGCGAGCGCATCACCACCCTCTGGCTGACGGCCGCGCTCTTCGAACAGATGGCCGTGCACCAGGCCCCGGCGCTGGCCCGCGTGCACCAGGTGCTGGCCGGGGGGGACGTGCTGCCCGCCTGGCGCGTACGCGAGCACCTCTCGCGCCTGCCCCCTGACGCCGTGCTCGTCAACGGTTACGGCCCCACCGAGAACACCACCTTCACCGCCTGCCACCTGCTGCGGGCCTCCTCCTCCTTCGGCGCCTCCGTCCCCATCGGCCGCCCCATCTCCAATACCCGCGTCTACGTGCTGGACCCGGCCCTGCGGCCGGTGCCCGTGGGCGTGCCGGGCGAGCTGTATACCGGCGGGGATGGCCTGGCCTGGGGCTACCTGGGCCGCGCGGACCTCACCGCCGAGCGCTTCATTCCCAGTCCCTTCGCCACGGGCGAGCGGCTCTACCGCACCGGAGACAAGGCGCGCTGGCGGGCGGATGGCAGCCTGGAGTTCCTGGGCCGCGATGACCACCAGGTGAAGGTGCGCGGCTTCCGCATCGAGCTGGGCGAGGTGGAGAGCGCCCTGCGCCAGCTCTCCCAGGTGCAGGAGGCCGCCGCCCTCGTGCGCGAGGACGTGCCGGGCGACAAGCGGCTGGTGGCCTATGCCGTCGCTCCAGGGGCTGACGCCGCGGCCCTGAGGAGCGCCCTGCGCCAGAAGCTCCCCGAGTACCTGGTGCCCTCAACGGTGGTGCTGCTGCGGGCCCTACCGCTGTCGCCCAACGGCAAGGTGGACCGCAAGGCGCTGCCCGCACCGGAGCTGCACCAGGCCCGGCCCGAGCCCGTCGCCGCCCCGAAAACCCCCACCGAGCTGACGCTGGCCGGCATCTTCTCCGAGGTGCTGAACGTGCCGCGGGTGGGCCTGCGGGATGACTTCTTCGAGCTGGGCGGCCACTCCCTGCTGGCCACCCAGCTGGTCTCCCGCGTGCGCGAGGCCCTCCAGGTGGAGCTGGCCCTGCGGGAGCTGTTCGAGGCCCCCACGGTGGAGCAGCTCACCCGGCGCATCGAGGCCCAGCAGGCCACCCGGGTGGGGGCGTCTCGGCTACCTCCGCTGACGCGCGCCTCCCGCGACGGAGGAGCACTGCCACTGTCCTTCGCCCAGCAGCGGCTGTGGTTCCTGGACCAGCTCCAGCCGGGCCAGGCGCACTACAACATGCCCCTGGGGCTGCGGCTGTCGGGCCCCCTGGACCTTCCCGTCTTCCAGCGGACCTTCGACGAGCTGCTGCGCCGCCACGAGGTGCTGCGCACCACCTTCCACGCGGAGGGCGAGGAGCCCCGCCAGGTCATCCACCCCTCCATCTCCCAGCCCCTGCAGGTGGTGGACCTGGGCGCGCTGCCGCCCGAGCTGCGCCAGGCTGAGGTCCTGCGGCTGGCCACCGAGGACGCGGCCAGGCCCTTCGACCTGGCCCGGGGCCCGCTGCTGCGCGCCTCGGTGCTGAAGCTGGAGCCCACCGAGCATGTGCTGCTGGTGTGCATGCACCACATCGTCTCCGACGGCTGGTCCATGGGCGTGCTGGTGCGCGAGGTGATGGCGCTGTACGACGCCTTCTGCCAGGGCCAGCCCTCGCCGCTGCCGGAGCTGCCGGTGCAGTACGCCGACTACGCCCTCTGGCAGCGCGACTGGCTGCGCGGCGAGACGCTGCGGGCCCAGCTCGACTGGTGGAAGCAGCTGCTGGCGGGCGCACCGCACGCGCTGGAGCTGCCCACGGACAAGCCCCGGCCGGCCGTGTTCTCACACCGGGGCGCGGCGGTGCCGGTGGCCCTGCCGTCCGGGCTCAGCGAGGCGCTGGAGGCGCTGGCGCAGCGCGAGGGGGCCACGCCCTTCATGGTGCTGCTGGCCGCCTGGCAGGCGCTGCTGCACCGCTACTCGGGCCAGGACGACGTGCTGGTCGGCTCGGCCATCGCCGGCCGCCAGCACATGGAGAGCGAGGGGCTCATCGGCTTCTTCGTCAACACGCTGGTGCTGCGCGCGCGCTTCACCCCGGCGCTCACCTTCCGCCAGCTCCTGGCCCAGGTGCGTGACACCACCCTGGGAGCCTACGAGCACCAGGACGTGCCCTTCGAGAAGCTGGTGGAGACGCTCCAGCCCTCCCGGGAGCTGAGCCGCACGCCCCTGTTCCAGGCCTTCATGGTCCTGCAGAACGCGCCCCGGACGGACCTGGCGCTCTCCGGGCTGACGCTGCGCCCCCTGGAGGTCGAAGAGGACGTCACCAAGTTCGAGCTGAGCCTGGACCTGAGTCGCGCGCCGGAGGGCTACCGCGGCCTGCTCATCTTCAGCACCGAGCTGTTCGAGCGCTCCACCGCCGAGCGCCTGCGGGCGCACCTGGAGCTCCTGCTGGAAGGCGCCGTGGCCGCGCCCGGCGCGCCGCTGTCCGCCCTCCCCCTGCAGACGGCCCAGGAGCGCCATCAGCTGATGGTGGAGTGGAACGGGGCCAGGACCGGTCTCCCGGCCGGAGCGTGCCTGCACGAGCTCTTCGAACAGCAGGCGGCCCGCACGCCACAAGCCCCGGCCGTCCAGCTCGGGGACCAGGCCCTGTCCTTCCGCGAGCTCGAGGCCCGCGCCAATCAGCTCGCCTGGCACCTGCGCTCGCTCGGCGTCGGACGCGACGTGCGCGTGGGCTTGTGCCTGGAGCGCACCCCCGAGGCCATCGTATCCCTGCTGGCGGTGCTCAAGGCTGGCGGCGCTTTCGTGCCCATCGACCCGGCGGCGCCCGCCTGGCGCAAGTCCTTCGTGCTCGAGGACTGCGAGGCCCGGGTGCTGCTCACCGTGCGGCACCTGGCGGACGCGTGGCAGCCCCGGGTGCGGCACCTGCTGTGCCTCGACACCCAGGCGGCGGAGCTGGCCTCCCTGCCCGAAGGCAACCTGCTCACGTCCTCCAGCGAGGACGACCTCGCCTACGTCATCTACACCTCGGGCTCCACCGGCATGCCCAAGGGAGTCATGGTGCAGCACCGCTCGGTGCTCAACCTGCGCCAGGGCCTGCTGGACACCGTCTATGCGGGCCAGCCCCGGGGACTGCGGGTGAGCGTCAACGCGCCCTTCGTCTTCGACGCCTCCATCCAGCAGCTCATCCAGCTGGTGGATGGGCACTGCCTGTGCCTGGTGTCCGAGGACACACGGCGGGACCCGGGGGCCATGCTGGAGTGGCTGGAGCGCCAGCGGGTGGACGTGCTGGACTGCACGCCGTCCCTGCTGAAGCTGCTGCTGGGCGCGGGGCTGCTGGAGCGGGCCCACGTCCCCCGGCTGCTGCTCCCCGGAGGCGAGGCCCTCGACGAGGCCACCTGGCAGCGGCTCGCCGGGACCGGGCGCACGCGCGCCTTCAATGTCTACGGGCCCACCGAGTGCACGGTGGATGCGACCACCTGGTGCATCCAGGGCACCACCGTCCCGGTGCCCGTCATCGGCCGGCCGCTGACCAACGTCCAGGCGTACGTGCTGGACACGGCGCTGCGGCCGGCGCCCGTGGGCGTTCCGGGAGAGCTGTTCCTCTCCGGCGAGGGCGTGAGCCGGGGCTACCTGGGCCGGCCGGACCTCACCGCCGGGAGCTTCGTGCCCCACCCGTTCAGCACCGAGCCCGGCGCGCGCATGTACCGCACGGGAGACCGGGCACGCTGGAGGCCTGACGGCACGCTGGAGTACCTCGGCCGCACGGACTTCCAGGTGAAGCTGCGCGGCTATCGCATCGAGCTGGGAGAGGTCGAGGCCGTGCTGCGCTCGCACGCCTCGGTGAACGAGGCGGTGGTGGTGGCACGGGAGGACGCACCGGGCGACAAGCGCCTGGTGGCGTACGTGGCCTCGCGGGCCGCGCAGGCGACCGCCGAGTCACTGCGGGACCACCTGCGCCAGCACCTGCCCGAATACATGGTGCCCTCGGCCTTCGTGCTCCTGGACGCGCTGCCGCTGACGCCTGGCGGCAAGGTGGACCGCAAGGTGCTCCCCGCGCCCGAGGGCCGGGCCTCCTCCGCCGCCGGAGGCTATGTCGCGCCTCGCACCTCCACCGAGCTCCGGCTGGCGGCCATCTGGGCCGAGGTCCTCAAGCTGGAGCGCATCGGCGTCACGGATGACTTCTTCGCGCTCGGGGCCCATTCCCTGCTCCTCATCCAGGTCGTCTCGCGCATCCTCGCGGCCTTCGGCGCCCACCTGCCGCTGCGCGTGCTCTTCGAGAACCCCAACATCGAGGCGCTCGCGCGGGCCCTGGAGCAACGCGGTGCCGGCGACGGCGCGGGCGTTTCTCCGGTGCGTCCCACCGCGGTCGGCCGCACCTCGGGCCCCACCTCCATGGCGCAGAGCCGGTGGCTCGGCTACGCGAGCTCGAGCCCGAGCCGCCCCCAGAGCACCGGCAACATCCAGCTGAGCGTACGCATCACCGGACGGCTGGATGTCCGGGCGCTCGAGCGGGCCCTGGACACGCTCGTCGCGCGTCATGAAGTCCTGCGAACCCACTTCGCCATGGGTGACGAGGGGTTCACCTTCGAAGTGTCTCCGCCTGCCCCGGTACGGCTGGAGCAGCTGGACTTCTCCGGGCTGCCCCGGGAGCAACGCGAGGAAGCGGTGCTCCAGCGCGTGCAGCAGGACGCGCTGGTGCCGTTCGACCTCACGGCACTGCCGATGTTCCGCGCGTGGCTCTACGTGCTCGGTCCCGAGGCGCACGTGCTCCTGCTGACGACGCACCACATCGCCTGGGACGGCTGGTCCGAGGCCATCCTGCTCAAGGAGGTCAGCCTGGCCTACGAGGCCTACGCCCGCGGCGAGGAGCCGCGGCTACCCGAGCTGCACATCCAATACTCGGACTTCGCCTGGTGGCAGCACACCCACCTGCGAGGAGAGCGCATCGAGGCGGTCAAGACCTACTGGCGCAAGCAACTGGCCGGTGAGGTGGTCATGGTCGACTTCCCCCTGGACAAGCCCCGCCCGGCCACCCGCAGCCACACCACGCTGACAGCCACCACCCAAATGCCTGACGGACAGTCCGAGGCCCTCAGGGAGCTCTGTCGGCGCGAAGGCGTCACGCTGTATATGGTTGCGCTGGCCGCCTACCAGGCCCTGCTCTCGTTGCGCAGCGGCGTCCGGGATGTGACGGTGTTCAGCAACATCGGGGGCCGCGACCATTACGAGGTGGAGAACCTCATCGGCTGCTTCACCAACATCGTCCTCATCCGCACCAACCTCGAGGGGGACCCCACCTTCCGCGAGCTGCTCACGCGCGTGCGAGAGTCCGTGCTCGGAGCACTCGCCCACGCACTCCTGCCTCATCACCAGGTGCTGGAGCTGGCCGGGCTGCATCCGGACAGCAAGAAGGCACGCAACTTCCCCGGCCTGAACCTGCAGAGCTTCCAGAAGACCGATGCCTCCCGGCTCGGGGGCCTCCAGGTGGACCGCCTGAGCGGCCCCGCGGGAGGGGTGATGGTCAACATGTTCTTCTTCATCTCCGAGGAGGAGGACAACCGCATCTCGGTGACGGCGCAGGCCAATGGCGACATCTACGAAGCCCAGACGGTGGAGCGCCTCGTGGAGGACTACCGGAGGCTCCTCGAGGCTGCGTGCGCGGATCCGGACCGGAACCTCTCCTCCCTGGACCCTCCGGCCGCCACGGCCGCTTCCAGGTCAGGTTCGACCAGAGCGTCCTGACCTTCAACCGCGGGTGGGCCCTCCGGCACAGCGGACGGTGAAGCGCGCCGCGCACCCGTTCCACAGGTGATCAAGTAGCACCGCGAACCTCTCGCCACAGTCTTCTCGCGGGGCATTGGTGGGTAGGGGGTGGCAGCCCTCCTCCCACCGCCTACTCGCAGCCGGCACGCTCCGGCTGCCGTAGCAGCTCCACGCCGCGCCCCGCCCTCTCGCCGACCAACGAGCGGACATCAACGACAGCGATACTCAAGAAACCGGCTCGCTGATGGCCGACGCGCACTCCCTCGGCGCCCCCATCATCCAGCCAGTCTGAAAACGAGCCGGTCTCCATCAACCACCGTGCTCAGCAACACCTCGGGCCGATGTCCTTGCGGCGATGCGTGCTTCGTGGCTCAGAGGCGGCACTTTGCGGCCAAGTAACGCCATTCGGCACTTGGTTAGAGCGGCGGTCTCAATACCCCGGCCCTGGCATTCACCTTCTGAACCCTTAGCCGTACCCCGTCATGACTACCGGGCCGCCACGCGCGCTCGCCTGGTGGCCTCCAAACTCGACGCCGAGGTGGGCGAACTCACCGTCCCTGAGCCGCTCACGACCCCGGCCGAAGAGCAGTCGTGGCCGCGCTGAGAGAGAGTCCCGCGGCAGCGCGACCAAGACAATCAGGACAGGTACTCCCGCATCTCGGCGCCATACCGATGCATGACTGGTCGATGACAATGTTCTCCACAGAGCCGTGATTCTCGAACCACGCGCGGTGCTCGCGCGGCAGGGCTTGGTGTTTCGGTGGCTCGCCCATGAAAAAGACTCACTTCTGCACCCCCACAAAGCCAGTCAGGAACGCGGGGACTTCTGCAATCCCGCCCCACTCCATGGGGATGACGAAGAGATTGGAAGGAGAAATGAATCGCTTGAAGTGCCGCTCGACCTCCTCCAGTGACGACTTTGACAGATCAAGGGACTCTTCCCCAACGCCTCGTATATGAGCCACTTTCCACCCTCTGACATTGAGATCCTCTCGGCGCGATAGGGCTCCTCTATAAGACGCCGCTTGCGCCAGTTCCCGGGACATGGCCTTGCAGATCGGCAGACGATCCTCCTGGATCAGACTGCGGACCTCTTCAGGAGAAGGACACTTACCGGACAGTGCCCCGAAGAGCGCCCAATTCGCGGGACTATTATCCGTCGCGATGACTTCCCGCTCCTGCACCGAAAACTTCTGTCCCTTGAGCTTTGACTTCCGTGCCAGATAGGGAAGTCGCGCGTCTGCGCACCAGGAGGTCAGCAATTCCTCCCAAGCGGCCAGAACATCTTGATCTGGGCGAGGGCAGATCTTTGCCCACTCCCGTCCCAGCGCGAACAACTGCGCATCGATCGCGTTAATCACCTCCGGCTGGGCCTCCCTTACGGCTGCCCAGGAAGGGAGTTCCTGAATCCGTGCGGCTACAGCCTGCGCATCGTTTCTCACTCTACGACTCACATCGTCACTACCCGCCTCGGGCTCTCCTGTAGTGAGGATCTGACAATATTCGCTGTGCACGAGCCACTGAGGAAAGCTCCCACGGGTATAACTGTGATCCCTCCGATTTATGTCGTTCCAACTGACGGAGTTTCTAAATCGGCTCCGGAAAAGACTCACAGGGGCCCTGACCTGATAACGCCCCTCACAAGTAAACTGAATCCAGTCCTCATCCCCAAGGTCTGAGATCTCATCCTGCTTGAGTCGAAAGTAAGCCTTGTTTCCCAGGTCTCTCATCGGTATCTCCCCATTCTGACCAAGCTCCCCCAAGACGGAATAAAAACCCTCGTCCCAGGATTCCTCTCTCTTCATTCATCTCGCCAGGACCGGCCTCATGTTGTGCGCCCTCGCGCAGCCTCTCAATTCAAAATGCGTCAGGGAGTGCGCGGAGTGCAGGCGTGGGCATTCTTGAGGTGCCTACATTTCATGATGCCTTGCTGGTCGGCACTTCTTCCCAGGCGCTAGAATCACGAAGGGCAGCCAATATTTCGGTGGCGCAGACTTTCAGTCGTAGTTCATGCCGAAAACGTGTGGCCTCCTTATCCTTTCGTTTAATCATCGCTGGGGTGATGCCGGGAAGATCAGCCTTTCTGATTTGATTGAGCCCGAGTTGGCTCAGGTGCGCTGTTTTGATGAAAAGCTTCTTGCTGGCGCGGTACCAACTCCTGGTTCCAGTGGATTGCTCGCTTGAAGGGAACTTGGTCGTTGCCGCCAGCCAGGCACACGCACCAAAGCAGATTATGATGGTGTGGCACGATATCTCGTCTGCGAATCTGCTGAGGTTACCCTTCTCCTTGATCTGCGTGTTGCTGGGCTCGCTGTCGCCATCTTGCTCATCGTACATAATGTTCGATACGGAGTTGGTGATCCGATAGTGGTATCGGTCAAGATGAGGAAAGTGCTGTTCACACACGACTTTAAGCATACCCAGAATTCGGTTCAGATTGAGGCCAGTTGCGCCAGCGACTGGTCGGCACCAGTCCGCCTCAAGGCGGCCGGGCGCGGCAAAAACGAACGCGATCGTATTGTCTCCAGCGCCTTTGTTCAGGTGTGGCCTCGGCATGTCGTCGAAACCCACATGCCCAGAGCTTGGACCGGCATCCCGCTCAAAGCTGTCGGCTTTTTTGAACAGTTGGTCCCATGGCCCTGGTATCGAAGCCTTCTTCGCTGAAGCCCTTTTCGCGCCCATAAAATGTACCATCCAGCCTGATCGCTTCGGTCGATCGGAGTCTGTCTCGTGGTCTGCTCAATAAGCAACGGGTCGCAGAGTCGCGGACACAGGTCGCCCGCAGTCATCCGCTGTCTCCCCCTGGAGGGGGCAGAGCCGAACCAACAAGAGGCGAGCCTCCCCGCCTAAGGCAACTGCGAAAGCAGAACCGAAGGAAGAGCGGCATGCCGCGACTGGATTGGGCCGGACTGCTGCGCCTGACGTTCGCGCGGGACGTGTTCGCCTGCGAGAGGTGTCTCGGCTCCGGCGCGTAAACACCCTGGTCGCCTCAGGGGAAGGACACCCCGGACAGGATGACGGTGCGGCCTGTGCTCGGCTCCCAGAGCTTGAGGGTGTAGAGGCCCTGGGCCTGCGCTTCCAGCGCTTCCGCCTGCACCACGATGCGTTGCTCGCTGCCGCCGGGAGCCACGGGCCCGGACTGCCACACCGGCAGCGCCTTCAGTTCCACGCCCTTCGGGTCCGTCAGCACGGCCTCCGTGGTCGTCCAGGTCTGAGCGCCTTCGGGGTTCTCAAGGACTACCTCCAGCGCCACCTGCCGCGCGGAGCGATAGCTGAGGACTTGCACCGTCACGAGTGCGTTCTGTCGGGCGCGGACGACCGACTCCGTGAGGTTCTGGCTCCCCACCCCGTTGATGTCCATCGTCCCGGCGGCGATAAGGCCCGCCAGCCCCCCTGGAACGGTGTGCTCAGCGCGCTCTCGCTCCAGTTCCTCGTGGCACCGCTCAGTCTCCATCCGTGCCGCTCGGGCTTCCCGCTGGTAGAACTCCACGGGCTGGGCCTTCCGGTACACCTCCACCAGACGCTCTGCCCGGACCGGGTGCACCACGAGGATGAACACCGCGGCTGACGGGGCCGCGCCGTCCTTGAAGCGCACGGACAGCCGCAGCCTCGCGCCGGGCACCAGCTTGTCGGAGGGCGTCAGGCGCAGGGTGGTCTGCCCGACATCGACGAGCGAGAACACCTCCCGTCTCTCCAGTTCCACCCTGTCCTTGCCGCTCTCTCCACGCGACAACTCCGCCTCAAAGGTGAACGTGGTGGACAACCCCGGGCTGATGACAACCTCCGGCTCCTGACCTGTGGGCTCCTCCGGCAGCTCAACCACACGGACACCTCCCATCCAGGACGCGGAGCGTGGCTGAGCGGTGGACGCCGCGCCTACCAACAGGGTGAACACCAGCAGGACGGCGGAGTACGAAGCATGCACGAGGCGGAACCTCACGATGCAGCCATGAGGCCGCGTCACTCGAAGTGGTCTACCGGCTTCAAGTCCCCCACCGGGAAGATGCGGGCGGAATCGGCATCGCCACCAGGCTTTCGCTCCAGGCCCCGCTTCCCGTCCAGGCCGATCAGCTCCATGCACACAGAATAGGTCGCGCGGCGGTCATGAGTGAGCGCCGAGGTGAAGCGGCCGTACACGCGGTCCCCCAGGATGAGCTGTCCGGAGACCACCGAGGCGCTGCGCAGACCCTCCCACCCTTCCGCCAGTCTCACCTGCGTCTCTCCGGCACTCACGGAGATGACGTGGGGTTCACCCTTGATGACGTTGAGCATGACGGCGCGCTCGTAGCCCAGCCGGATGCCCAGTTCCTCCATGGTCTTCAAGGCGTTCGGCGGGCAGGCTTCCGGCTCGGGCGGAGGGGGGCGGACCTGCGGGCTGGAGCAGGAGAGATTGAGACAGGCGCCAGCCACGCCCATGGCCTTCATCCCCACCTTCTTCAGCGAAACGGCTGGCGGCTTTAGCTGCTTCATCACAGGTGCATCCTCTTTCAGGAGCGTCGCGGGAGGCGCGGCGGCCACAGCGGTTGCCGCCACCATCGGCGGAGTTGTGGCAGGGACAGCTTCTGGTAGCGCCCCCACGGGCGCCACTTCACGGAGCGGCGCGGGAGGCGTCACCATGCCGGACAGCGGCGCGGGCACCTTCGCCTCATCGGAGGAAGGCCCACGCTCCTCCACCCGCATCCCCCAGGCCGCCAAGCCCATTACCCCAGCGAGCAGCACAGCAGCCACCAGCACCGGCGAGCGCAACCGCTCTTGCCGAGGATGCGCCTCCACTGGACGCTCCTGCACCGCAGTTCCTGGAGCCGGCCTGGCCGGATGCCGAACGAAAGGTAGTGACGGGGCGATGACGAGCCTGGGCTCGGGCGGCGTCGCGGAGCACGTGGGCCACTCTGGCCGGCGGATGCATCGCCGTGCGCCGTCGCCAAACACAGGCTCGGTTCCCTTAACGTCCTCCCACGCGAAGAGACTGGCCTCCCACGCCGCGGGCTTGCCGGAGCTCACCGCCGCAATGAGCGCCGCGTGCAGCTCCGTCCCCATCGGGTAGCGCTCCTGCGGCTTCTTCGCCAGCAGTCGCATGATGATGTCGCTGAGCGCCCGAGGCGTGCGCCGGTTGAAGTCCGCCGGCGCAGGTGGCGTCTGCCCTTCTATGGCCAAGTACAGCATGTCGGGAGGCAGGTGCGGCGGGAACGGGTAGTGCCCTGTCACCACCCGGTACAGGCTGACGCCCAGCGCGTACAGGTCATCGGTGGCCTGGTACGCGTACCGTGCTTCCGGCCGGCCGTGGTTCTCCCGGTGGAAGAGCACCGACTCGGGGCTGCGCAGGTGCAACGTGCCCGGAGGCACAGTCTGCTCGGTGATGGTGGCCGCGCCCGCGTAGTCCCCGATGCCGAAGTCGATGAGCACCGGCTCGCCGTCTGACTCCCGGATGCGGATGTGCACGGGCTTGACGTCACGGTGCAGCACTCCCGTCCCATGGAGCGCATCAAAGGCCAGGGCCAGCTTGCCGGCGGCCTGCACCAGTTCGCGGAAGCTCGGGTTCACCTCTTCGACCCAGGTGTCCATCGGCCGGCCGGCCACCCAGTCCATGACGAAGTAGAGGTAGCCCGTCCGCGGGTGCGGCCACCTGCCGCAGGCGTGAAAGCGCACGACGTTGGGGTGCACCGCCTTGACCATGAGCAGCGTGACTTCGCGCTCGGCCCGTTCATCTCCGGGACGCAGTGCCAGCTTCAGCGCGTAGAACTCGCCGGGCCGACCCATGTCCTCCACGCGGTACACGGCACCGAAGCCGCCCACGCCCAGCCGGTCCACCACGCGCCAGGTGCCCACCTCCGTGCCGGGCCCGAGCGCCTCCGGGTACACCTGAATGTTCTCCACGTGCAGGGGCATCAGGCGGCTCACCTCAGGCACAACCTAGCAGGTTCCCGCTTGACCTGGGACAGCAACTACTTCCCCAGTTGGGCGATGGCCTGGCCTCCCAAGGGGAACTCCCGCCTACGCCTCGGCATCAGGGCCATGGCGGAAGTCTCCGCGAGCGTCCAGTTCCTTTCGGGCCGGGCGCATTCCTCCAACCCCAACCCGCGAATCACACGACGAACGAGAAGACCGAGAGCCAACCCATGGACGGGACGATGCGCAGCCCGACCACCGTTCGATACCTGCCGGCAATCGCGGGGCACCGTCCTCCTCGTCGACCTACCAGGTAGTGCATTTCCTTCCCGCCTGATGAGATAGGCTTCGAGGATTACTTCCCCCACAGGCCTCCAACCCGGTTCCGGATATCGGATGGATGCCCAGCAGATGGAGCAACTCCATGGTCTCCTACAATGTCGGTAGGCTCTTCAGTGAAATTGAGAGCGCGGTGAAGTCGGACGTCCCCGTCGCGGAAGGACTCCTGCGCGTCATTCAATTCTGCGAAACCGCACGCCCTCACCCGGACTGGTCCGCTCTTCGTTCACTGGATGTGGCGGGTGATCTCCAACAGTTCCAGCAGTGGCTCGAAACCGTCATGCGGCAGATGCCACCACCAGCTCCGGTGACGGGGCTGTGGTTCGGCCTCTTCAATCCGGTCGTGCAGGGTCGCGTCACCGCGGACCTTCATCTCATCGGGGCACCCTACAGTGCGAATGATCCTGACTGGCTGTTCCGGCAGCGCTGGGGCGGGGACACGCCCGACGCGAGTTCCACTGTCCTTGATGCCATCTATCGCGTGGCCTACGGGCGCGAGAACGGCCTTGGGAACGACGCCGAATACCCCTTGTGCCTTGCGTACGCCGCGCTCGCTGTCAGGCACCTCGCAAAGCTCATGGGGCCGACGCTCCTTGGGGATGCCGCCCAGCGAGTCCTCCATGTCGGCTTCGACTCCGGCGACTTCCTATGTATCGGTGCAGTCCAGAGAACGGGGCTGATTTTCTCTCGAAGCCGCAGCGTGATGACTTGATGCTCGCGTGGTGCGGGCCCACCCCTCGCGGAAGGGGAACCCGCCAGCCGACATGGTGCACTTTTCCGGGGCGCGGGCTGCGCGGTCCTAGAGCGCCAAACAGGTTAGTGGAACCTCAGGCCGCAAGCCGCCGCTTCTCGTCGATGCGGCGGTGGAGGGTCTCCAGGTTCTGGAGAGCGCAGAGCCTGCGAAGGTCGAAGGTGTTCTTCCGGGTGCCGCGGTAGCGGGCCCGCGAGCCCTGGCGCTGGCTGAGGTGGGCAAGCTGGTGCTCGACGTGCACCCGCTCGCGCAGCTTCGCCCGTCCCGAGCGGGTACCTTGCAGCCGCCGCAGTCGCTTCTGCAGGCCCTCGTCCTCGCCCAGCCGGACGCTCCTGCCGCGTCCGGAGGCCGCGTGCGTGCATTGGGCGCGCAGCGCGCCCCCGATACACAGTGGAAGCCTGCGAAGGCTGGGACGATCCCCAGGCAGGGGGAGCACCGTGCCCAAGGGCAGCGGGTGCGGTTGTCCCGCTATACGGGCGTCACTTTGCGGCCAGGTAGCTCACCTGGTTAGAGCGGCGGTCTCATAATCCCGGCCCTGCCCCTCACCTTCTGAACCCTTGGCCGTAACCCCCTCTATTCTTCCTGACCGTGAGCCGTCGCTAGCGTTCGCTCGCCACCGGCCCGGTCCGTACAGAATCCGTACAGCCCCGCCCTCATTGGCATGGGGCTGTAGCCGCGCAGCCGCCAGGAATGAAGCGCCCTATTCGGCTTCATGAATGCGTGAGGTCAGCGGAACCTCCCAGCACTTCTGCCAACCCCAAGGCTTTAGCAGGTTCCCGGGCCGCCCCGGGAGAGCAACTACTTCCCCGGTTGGGCGGTGGCCTGCCCGCAGGAGGGCAATTCCCGCTCGCGCCTCGGCATCAGAGCCATGGCGGAAGCCTCCGCTGGCCTCCAGTCCCTTCCGGGCTGGGCGCCTTTCTCCAATCCCAACCCGCAGCACGGCGTACCGCGAGGTACACGGGCCGCGGAGCACCCGCTTCACGCCCCTCACTCCCGCGAGGAGATACCCGCGCCGCACGGTATCCTCCCCGCCGCGTCGGCGCCCATTGCGCCGCTACCCGTTATTAGAGGAATCATCGATGAGTCGTCGCCTACTTGGAGCATTCGCGTGCGTGGCCGCGGTCGTGATGGCCTGCACACCTCTGGAGCAGGACGTTGGGGCCGTGGGGCGGGAGTCGCCGCGGGGGGCGAGTGAGCAGGGGCTCACCTCCATCAGCTTCCGCGGGAGCAGCAGGGCCAGTGGGAAGGGCATCACCTCACTGGCCATCCCCGCACCGGCTGGGCTGCAGGTGGACGACGTCGTCCTGGCGCGCCTCACCAACCGCAACAACGTGAGCGCGGTCCTCACGCCTCCGGCCGGCTGGACGCTGCTCCGCTCAGACCAGAGCGCCTCGGCCATCAAGACCTGGGTCCTCTACAAGGTCGCCACGGCGTCCGAGCCCTCCAGCTACACCTTCACCCTCGACCTCGCGAGCTACTTCGCCGGCAGCCTCGTGGCCTACAGCGGCGTGGACCCGCTGAACCCCATCGACACCCACGGCGGCCAGAAGAACGGGGACAGCGCGACCTTCACCACCCCGGCCCTCACCACCTCCAGCGCGGACGGGCTCGCGGTGTGGTTCGGCTCCCAGGTGTGGACGGGCGCGGCGTGCCCCTCGCCGGGCATCACGCCGCCCACCGGCTTCACCGTGCAGGAGGACACCTGCCTCGTCTCGTCCTCCACCGGCCTCCTCCTCCACGTCTCGGAGGCGGCGCTGGGCGCGGCGGGGATGCAGCCCCCCTTCGTCGGCGGCTCCGCGTTCGCCCACACCAACACCGCCGAGGTGGTGGCCCTGCGCGCGACTCCGCCGCCCCCTGCACCGGGCGTGGCCTTCCGCGGCACCGCCCAGGCCTCGGCGCTCACGGCGACCTCCCTGACCATCGCCGCCCCGGCCGGCGTCGAGGAGGCGGACCTGCTGCTCGCGCGGCTCAGCAACCGGAACCAGGTGGGCGCCACCCTCACGCCCCCCGCGGGCTGGACGCTTCTGCGCTCCGACCAGAGTTCCACCCAGCTCAAGAGCTGGGTCTTCTACAAGGTCGCCACGGCCTCGGAGCCCTCGAGCTACGAGTTCGGCATCAGTCTCGCGAGCAACCTCGCGGGCAGCATCGACGCGTTCAGCGGCGTGGATCCGGTGAGCCCCATCGACACCCACAGCGGACAGAAGAACGGGACCACCTCCGCCTTCGATGCGCCGCTCATCACCACCACCTCGGGCAATGGACTGGTGGTGTGGTTCGGGTCGCAGATCTGGGCCGGGAGCACCTGCCCCGCAAGCCCCATCGCGCCCCCCTCTGGCTTCACGGAGTCCTTCGACACCTGCCTGGTCTCCAGCTCCGCGGGACTCCTCTATGACGCCGCCTGGAAGGCCCTGGGCGCCGCAGGTGTGCAGCCGGCGTTCAACGGCACCTCACCGTACGCGCAGACCAACACCACCCAGGTCGTGGCCCTGCGTCCCATCCAGCCCCCCCCGCCCCCCGCGGTGGCCTTCCGCAGCGCCGCCCAGGCCTCGGCGCTCGCGGCCACCCGCCTCACCCTTCCGGCTCCCGCCGGGGTCGCCGCGGACGACGTCCTCCTGGCGCGCCTGTCCAACCGCAACCAGGTGAGCGCGACCCTCACTCCGCCGGCGGGCTGGACCTTCCTGCGCTCGGACCAGAGTTCCTCCCAGCTCAAGAGCTGGGTCTTCTACAAGGTCGCCACCGCGTCCGAGCCGGCCTCGTACGAGTTCGGCATCAGCCTCGCGAGCAACCTCGCGGGCAGCATCGACGCCTTCAGTGGTGCGGACCCCGCGAGCCCCATCGACACCCACAGCGGACAGAAGAACGGGACCACCTCGGCGTTCGACGCCCCGGCCCTCACCACCGCGAGCGCCGGCGGGCTCGCGGTCTGGTTCGGGTCGCAGCTGTGGGCCGGGAGCACGTGTCCGGCGAGCCCCATCGTTCCCCCCGCGGACTTCACCGAGTCCTTCGAGACCTGCCTGGTCTCCACGTCCACCGGGCTCATCTTCAACTCCGCCTGGAAGGTCCTCGGGGAGCCCGGGGTGCAGCCTGCCTTCAACGGGAGCTCTCCCTATGCCAACACCAACACCGCGCAGGTGGTGGCGCTGAGGGCCGCGAGCGCGCCGGCCTGCACGGCGGCCGACAACTACGTCGGCACCTGGGTTCAGCAGGGGACGGTGGTAGCCCCCGAGATAGTGGAGCCCTCGGGCCTGGCCGCGAGCCGGGTGGTGCCGGATGTGCTGTACGTGCACAACGAGGACACCACGGCCATCGTGGCCATCAGCACCCTCAACGCCTCGACGGTGGGCGTGTACGACGTGGGCAACGTGACGCCGGCGGACTGGGAGGACGTGGCCAGCGGGCCCTGTCCCGCGGGCTCCTGCATCTTCATGGGGGACATCGGGCGGGCGAGCGCCAACTTCCCCACGCCGCCCAACTCGTTCGCGGTGTACCGGATTCCGGAGCCGGACCTCGCCAACGGCCAGACGACGGGGACCCTCGCCGCCGAGGCTTTCCCGTTCGTCTACCCGGACTCGGCGAAGGACGCTGAGGCGCTGATGGTGCATCCGGTGACGGGGGACATCTACGTCATCACCAAGTCGGGCTCGGGGGCGAGCAAGGTCTACAAGTTCCCCACGCCGCTGCCGGCGCCGGGGACGATGAGCACGCTGGTGTGGGTGGCCGACCTGCAACTCCCCGTGGATCCCAATGACGTGGAGGCGGCCAAGGCCACCTCGGCGGCGGTCCACCCGTGTGCCAACCGGTTCCTGGTGCGCACCTACCGGAGGGTCTACGAGTTCCGTGCCGCCGCCGGACAGGGCTTCGAATCCGCGTTCGCGGCGACCCCGGTGACGCTGACCGACACCCAGGAGGGCCAGGGCGAGGCCATCGAGTATGACGCCAACGGCGCAAGCTACTACACGATGAGCGAGACCCCCTCCCCGTTCCGGCTGAAGCGCGTGAGCCGCCTGTAGGCGCAAGCGGAATCCCGGGGCGCTGGCCTCTCCGCCAGGGCCCCGGCCCTGCAGGCCCCCTACACCCTCAAGGCGCGGAAGAAGACCGTGGCCAACTGGGGTTATCCCGCTTCGAAGCCCTTGCAGCGGCGTCCCTGTCCCGCTATACGGGCGTCACTTTGCGGCCAGGTAGCTCACCTGGTTAGAGCGGCGGTCTCATAATCCGCAGGTAGTCGGTTCAAGTCCGACCCTGGCCACAAGCCCCGGAGTCACTTTTTCTAGTGATTCCGGGGTTTTTCTTTGCCCGCAGGGGCTCGGGCTTCCCTGGAGCCGCGGTAGCAAGCCTGCTCGGCTCCATCAGTCAGCCGCTGCCAGGGACTGCCCATGCCGCTGCGCTCGGTCGGTGGTTGCCCTTCTCTTCCCCTGTGACTTCGACTCCTCGCCAGCCAGAGTCCCTGCTGCTGCTGTCGTTGCGGCATCGCTTCGGACGGCGGCTCGAAATCCTGGCGCTGGCGCTGGGCAGCGCGGTCGTCGGAGTCGCAAGCCCCGTCTTCCAGAAGGTCTTCATCGACGGGCTCCTGGCCTCGGATTCCACCCGGGCCCCCCACGCTGGGGTCGACTGGCTCCAATCCGTCTCCCCGCTGGCGGCCATCACCGCCGCAGCCCTCTGTGCCTTCGTCTCACAGGCGCTCGGCTTCGCCGGAGGCTATGCGGCGACGCGTGAAGGCACGCTCGTGCAGCGCCTCTTCTCGGAGCGGCTCTACCGCAAGGCCCTCTGTCTCCGGTCCGACTCGGCGAAAGCGACTCCGACGGGCGAAGTGGTCGCGCTCTACGCCAGCAACGTGGCGGGCGCCTCCGCACTCATTACCCAGGTCCTTCCGATGGCTTCGTTCATCGGCTTCCACCTGGTCCTGGCGCCGCTGGTCATCCATTGGGTCTGCGGGATTCCGCTCTGGGCGACGCTCTCCGTGATGGGCGTCATCATCTCGCTCACCCTCGTCCTGGCGGCCCGGCAGAGTCGGTTCCTCGTGCGCTTCAAGCAGCTCTCGGCCGAGCGCACCGCCCTCGTGAGCGAGTGGGTGCAGTCCATCCGGCTGCTCCGGGTCCTTGGCTGGGTCGCCGGCTACGAGAAGAATATCTTCGCGAAGCGCGAGGAGGAGACGCGCAACCGTCTCGCGATGGTCGTCAACGGCCAGCTCATCGTCACTTTCGGCTCCTCACTCAACTTCATCATCAACCTCACCGGCATCGCGAGCCTCATCTACCTGAGCGAGAGGCGCGTCACCCCGGGAGAGCTCTTCATGATGCTGTGGATCTTCGGCGCATTCCTGTCACGCGCCTTCCGCGAGATTCCATGGCTCTTCACCTTCCTGCTCGAATCGCTCACCTGGATGAGAGGGCTCGAGACGTTCCTCGAACGTCACGCCGATACGCGCGCTCCCGAGCAGGATGAGCCCGAGGCAGGGCCCCTTCCCGCCGGCGCCCTCGCCCTCTCGGCGCGCGGGCTCAACCTCACCATCAACGGCAAGAAGCTCCTCGAGGACGTCGACTTCGAGGTGAAGCCGGGCGAGTTCGTCGCCATCGTCGGAGAGGTGGGCTGCGGGAAGTCGCTCCTCCTGCTCTCGCTGCTCGGTGAGACAGGCGCGACCTTCGAGAGCCTGCGTATTGGCTCGGTCGACGCCCTCGGGCTGGACCTCCAGGCGCGCCGCCGCCACTTCGCGCTCGTCCCGCAGGAGGGCTTCGTCATGAGCGCCTCGCTCCGGGAGAACGTCGTCTTCCAGTACGAGCCGTCCCTGGACTCCGACAATCGCGTCGAGCAAGCACTCTTGACCTGCCAGTTCCGACTCGACGACGAGGTCCACGGACCGGGGCTCGACACCCGGATTGGAGAGCGTGGCGTCAATCTCTCGGGAGGACAGCGGCAGCGGATCTCGCTCGCGCGCGCCTACCACTTCGACCGGCCCATCGTGCTCCTCGATGACTGCTTGAGCGCCGTGGACGTGGACACCGAGCGCCGGCTCCTGGAGGAGCTCATCGAAGGCGCCTGGAGGGACCGCACGCGCATCCTCGTCACCCACCGGCTGTCCGTGCTCGAGCGGGTGGACCGCGTCTTCCTCATGGAGGACGGAGCCATCTCCGAGGCAGGCACCTTCGCGGACCTCATGAAGAGCTCCCGCCGCATGCGGGAGCTCGTGACGTCGGTGTCCGATAACACGCAGCAGTCCGTGACCGGGCCGGACGTGCGGAGGGCGGATGTCCCGGCCCGGTGAGCACGCCAGCGACGAGCGCGCCCTGCGCGGGCGGTACTCACGCGACGTGTTCGAGACGCTCTTCTTCGCCTACCGGCCCATGGCTGGCCGCATCCTGTTGCTCTTTGTCGGTGGCTTCTTCGGGCGCCTCCTGCTGCTGTCCAATGCCAACCTGATTGGCGTCTGGGCCGACACGTACTGCGACCGCTTCGGTAGCCAGGCCCCCTGCAAGCCTGTTCCGGCGCTGTTCGCGCACTTCAGCGACACCGACTTCCTGAAGCTCCTCGCCGCGGCGACGCTGGCTGGCTTCGCGTTGACCGCGTTCTTTCGCATCGGCTTCTCGCGCCTGTCGGCAATCGCGATGAGCCATCTCTATGACGAGGTGACGCTCAGGACCTCACGCCTGCCGCTCCGGTTCTTCGATACGACGCCCACCGGGCACATCGTGACCCGCTTCTCGAGCGACTACGCGAACATCTTCCGGCTGTTCGGCGGCCCACTGGCCGAGCTCTTCGCGCTCGTCTTCGACCTCGCCTGCGCGCTGCTCCTCATCACGGCCGCCCACCCGGTCCATCTGCCGGCCCTCGTGGTCATCGGGGTGGCGTACTTCGCCGTGTACCGCCTCAACCGTGACCGGCTCCGGGAAGAGCGGCGCGAGCTGGCGGCGAGCCGCGCGCCGCCGATTGCCCACTTCACGGAGACGACGCAAGGCGCGAGCACCATCCGCACCTTCGGGCGCCAGGCCACCTTCCTGGAGCGCTTCCGGAGCCTGGACGGCCGCCACCTCGACCAGCGGCTGCGGACCACGGGCGTGACCCTGCGCTTCTCCATGCAGATGAGCGCGCTCACTTCCCTCCTCCTCCTGAGCACCGGCCTCCTCGGCTACTGGCTCGCGCGAAAGGGCGTCGTCAGCGTCGGCTCCATCGGCGTGGCGTTCACCTTCATCGTCCTCGTCAGCATGAACCTGAGGATGCTCTTCGAATGGCTCACCCAGTTCGAGGACGGGCTGACGGGCATCGAGCGGCTCGATGACTACCTCCGGCGGAAGCTCGAGCCGGGCGCGAAGCTGCCCGCCACCCGCAGGTTCCCCACCGCTCACGAGGTGCATGCGCCGGGTGAGGAAGAGGCCCTGAAGCAGACGGGCCTCGCGCCTGCCGGCGGCGCTTCCGTCACCGTCGAAGACCTCTGGTTCCGCTACGCGCCGGAGCTGCCCTACGTCTTGAAGGGGCTCACCTTCAGCCTCCAGCCCGGCGAGAAGGTCGGCATCATCGGGCGCACGGGCAGCGGCAAGACGAGCCTCGTCCAGGCGTTCTTCCAGCTCTATCCGCTGGAGCGCGGGCGCATCCTCATCAATGGCGCCGAGCCCGAGACCGGCCGCGAGGGCCAACCCCAGGGCCGCATCGACCTCGACGTGTTCAGGAGGAGCATCGCCCTCATCTCCCAGGAGCCCACGCTCATTCGCGGCACCCTGAGGGAGAACCTCGACTTCACCCAGGCCCACGACGACGAGCGGCTGGTCCGCGTGCTGGAGCGGGTCGGCCTGGGGGAATGGCTCCGGAGTCAGCCGAAGGGCCTGGAGGCCCGGCTCGAGGAGCGCGGACGCAACCTCTCGGCTGGCGAGAAGCAGCTGCTCTGCCTGGCCCGCTGCCTCCTGCAAGACTCCCCGGTCGTCGTCATGGACGAAGCGACGAGCTCGGTCGACCCGCAGCTGGAAGAGGTCCTGGTACGGGCGACCCGCGAGTTCTTCGCGGACCGCACCCAGCTCATCATCGCCCACCGCCTCTCGACACTCGCCCACTGCGACCGCATCCTCTGGCTGCACAAGGGCGAGCTGCGCATGTTGGATCGTCCCGAGAAGGTCCTTCCCGTATTCAGCTCCGCGGAGCTCAACTGATGGATGAAGGGGCAATGCCATGACCACTCACACGTCATTGGGCGCGGGCTTCGGCCACGTCGTCGAGGCCCGCCAGGGGGAGTCGCTCGCCGACCTGGCCTGGGAGCCGCTGTTCGAGCGCCTCCGGCGGCCCGACGGGGGCGCGGTCCTGCTGCGCGGCTACGCCGTGGACGAGAAGGGCTTCCGCGAGTTCACCGAGCGTGGCGGTGACGCCTTCGTGGTCCACCCCAACCTCAAGCTACGGGACTACGTGGACGGCGAGCGCACCTACGCCACGGTGAACCGTGGGGCGAGGGCCATCGACTTCCACTTCGAGATGGCGCAGAACCCCGCCTCGCCCGAGGCCTTCTGGATGTACTGCGCCCGGGCTCCCACGGACGGGCGTGGCCGCACCGGCCTCGTCGATGGCCGCGCGGTGCTTGCCCGTCTGACGGCGACGACCCGGCGCGCGTTCGAGGAGCGGGCGTTCCGCTTCGAGTGCACCGCGGTCGCGCCCGCGGTCTGGCAGTCCATCATCCCGGGCGTCACGACCCCCGAGACAGCCCGGCGCTGGCTGGAGACCTTCCCTCCTGGCGGCACGCTCGCCCTGCTCGAGTTCGACGAGGAGCAGCGGCTGTCCTACCGGTACGAATACAAGGCCATCCGGCCAGGGCGCATCTGCGGCGAGCCGGTGTTCCTGGCGGGCCTGCTCGACTCCCCTCGCTCCCACCGGTTCGAGGACGGCTCGGAGATAGACCACTGGCTCGTCACCGAGGTGCGCCAGGCCGTGTACCACTCGGCCATCTGGCTCGAGTGGTGCACGGGCGACGTCCTCATCATCGACAACACGCGCGTCATGCACGCGCGCGAGGCCTTCGAGGATCCGGCGCGGCAGCTCTTCGTGCGCTACTCGCGCTTCCGGCGCTGACGCCTCACAGGTTCCGCTGCAGCCGCTCCTGGGCCTTCACGATGGCCGCCGTGCGCGTCGTGACGTCCAGCTTGGCGAACACGTTCCGCAGGTGCCACTTGGTGGTGGAGAGCGCCACGTTGGAGCGCTCGCTGATCTCCTGGTTGCTCAGTCCCTGCGCGAGCAGCTTGAGCATCTGGAACTCGCGCTCGGTGAGCGGCTCCAGCGGTGCGCTGGGCGGGTCCGCGAACTCACCAGGCCCGGTGGTGCCCACCGAGAGCAGGTCCTGGAACCGCTCGACGTACCGGGCGGGCAGCACGTAGCTCAGCTTCCGCTGGGTGGCCGCCGCGACGATGACCTCCTGCAAGCCCGGCGTCTCGTCGAACACGCCGCGGTTGAAGCCGAACCGCTGCACCAGCGCCAGACCCCGGTTGAGCGCGGCGAACGCCCCCGCGGAATCTCCCGCGCGCCAGTGACACACTGAGATGGCGGCCTGCAGCGCGCTCTCCCGGGACACGTAGCCCACGTCATGCGCGCTGGCGCGCAGCGTCTCCAGAATCGCGTGCGCCTTGCCATGCCGCCCGCGCGCCATCAGCACCCACGCCTGCGCCAGCCCGAGCCGCTCCCACGTCTCGTCGTAGAAGCGCCGCTCGCTCCACTCCCCTCGCCGCATCCGCTCGCCCAGGCCGAACTCCTGCGCCACCGCCTTCATGCGCGCGGGCGACTGCTCCACCAGCGCGAGCCGAACCTTCTCGCCACACACGTGGGCCAGGAAGCGCGTCTGCTGGCTGGCCTCGAGGACGCTGTGCAGATAGTCCAGCAGCCGGTAGGCCTCGGCGTAATTTCCCCGAATCGACTTGATGCGGGCCAGCATGAAGTAGGCGAGCGCGAAGGTCTCGAACGCGGGCGCCTGCGGCAGCAGCGGCAGGGCCTCGAGGCAGAGCGCCTCGGCCTCGTCGAGCCGGTTCTGCTCGTAGCGGGTGTTGGCCAGCGCCGTCGCCGCGTTCACCCACACCGGGTTGCGCCGCCCGAGGCTCGCGCTCGCGAACGCGGCCTCGCAGCGCTCGGCCGCCTCCTTCATGTTCCCCTGCGCCCGGTCCGCCAGGGCGACGAGGGCGTCCGTGTAGCCGACCAGGAACGGGTTGTCGTGCTCCTGCAGCTTCTCCCGCGCGCTCAAGGCGAGCCGGCGCATCGCATCGAACCGGTTCATCCGCAGCGCCTGGTAGGCCTTCGCCGCCAGCACCGCGCCCGCCATGAAGACGTCCGGCTCCTCGTAGCCCGACGACGCATCCAGGTCGAGGCCTGTGCCCGGCGCCGAGTCGGACAGCACCGCGTGCAGCAGCGTGAGGTGCTCGAGCTGCTTCGACAGCCGCTCGCGCTCCAGCTCCGACGACGCGGGCGCCGTTGCCACGCGGTGCTGCGCGTCCTGCAGCGCGGCCGTGGCGTGCGCGAAGCGCCGGGACAGGATGAGGCACGCGATGTGCGCCACGCAGAGGGCCGGCGATCGGATGATCTCCTCCCCCGTCAGCCTCGCCAGCCACTGGAGCACCGGGGCCAGCTCCCCCTCGCGCATCCACGCCTCCACGCAGCGCGCGGTGAGCTCCAGGCACCAGCTCCGGTCGCCGGAGGCAAACGCGTGCGTCAGCGCCTCGTCCGGCATCTGGTGCCCGGCGAACCACACGCTCGCTGCACGGTGTAGCCCCGGGACGCGGTCCCCGAAGTCGCACGCGAGCTGCGTGCGCAGGAAGTCGAGGAACAGCGGGTGGTACCGGTACCACTGGTGCCGGGTGTCGAGCGGCTGGATGAAGAGCTGTCCCCGCTCCAGGTCCGACAGCATCGCCGGCCCGTGGGTGATGCCCAGCAGCGCGTTGCAGAGCTCTCCGTTGAAGCGGTCCACCACCGAGCTCAGCACCAGGAACTCGTACACCGCGTCGGTCTGCTCGCGCAGCACCGCGTCCGCGAGGTAGCGCGCCACATCGTGGTTGGAGCCGATGGCCTTCCTCAGCGCGTCGCTCACGCTCGCGTGCTCGCCCGCCGACAGCAGCGCCAGCTTCACGCCGGCCACCCAGCCCTCGGTGCGCGAGCGCAGGTACTCGACGTCCTCGGACGACAGCGCGGTGCCACACAGGCGCTGGCCCAGCTCACGGATGGCCTCGCCGTCCAGGCCCAAATCCCTGCTGTCCAGCGTCACCAATTGCTCGGTGAGCTTCAGCTTCGCCAGGTCCAGCTCGGGCGGGTGGCGCGAAGCGACAATCCAATGGATGTGCGGCGGCGAGTGGTCCAGCAGGTACGAGAAGGCCCGCACCAGCGCCTGCTCGCGCAGCACATGGAAGTCGTCGAGCACCACGACCAGCTCGCGCCCCAGGTTCCACAGGCTCCGCAGCAGCACCGTCGTGGCATGGTCCAGCGGAAGCGCCACCTGCGCGTCCAACTGGCTCGCGATATACGCCTCGAAGTCCGGCGCCACCCGGCGGATGGCCCCGACCAGGTACGAGAAGAACCGCTCGGGCGCGTTGTCCTGCTCGTCGAGTGACAGCCACGCGCGCAGGTGCGGTACGCGCTCCTCGCGGTACCACTGGGTCAGCAGCGTCGTCTTGCCCGAGCCGAGTGGCGCAGTCACCAGCACCAGCTTTCCGCTGATGCCCCGGTCGATTCGCCGCAGGGGCGCGCTCCTCGTCACGAGCACCGACGCCGTCTGCGGAGGCGAGAGCTTCGTCGGCAGCAGATGCGAGAGATGCTCACCGAGCGGCGCCGCACCTTCCGCGGCGCCCGGCGCGACAGGCGAGGGCAGCTGACGGCTCCCCATGGCGTTTCGACGGCTCCGCATAGGTGCTCTCCCCATGGCTGATTTCTGAATCAGTAGACCATGGACGCAGAACGCCTTGACCCCCGCCCGTGCGGGCGAAGTGTCGCCCAGGGCACACCGCGACGCGTCGCGAGGCAGCCCTTCACGGCCCCTTGGGCCAACTCAAACGCAACGTTGCTGCACAAGTACCAACTCACTGACACCGCGCCGCGTTGAAGCCCGGCTTCACGAGCCCCGGAGTCGTTCACTCCCCCTCCCTTCGGTGGGGGCGATGTCGCGGACTGCCCTGGTATTCCCCGGACAGCATCGCTTCCCCGTTCTGTCAGGAGGTCCATATCGTGGGTACCCAACAAGTCGGCGTGAGCAGGAACTGGTGGCGCGCTCGGGCAGTTTCGCTGTGTGCCGCCGTGTCGCTGTTGGTCTCATCCAGCGCCGCCGCGCAGGCGCCCTCCTTCATCGAGTTCGACAGCGGGCACGTACGGCCGCTGGCGATTTCTCCGGACGGAACGAAGCTCTTCGCCGTCAATACCCCGGACAACCGGCTGGAGATCTTCAACATCACCAGCGCCGGCCTGACGCTCGCCGCCGAGGTGCCGGTGGGCATGGAGCCCGTCGCCGTCGCCGCGCGCAGCAACACGGAAGTCTGGGTGGTCAACCACCTGTCGGACAGCATCAGCGTGGTGAGCCTCAGCGGCACGCCCCGCGTGGTGCGCACGCTGCTCGTCGGTGACGAGCCGCGCGACGTCGTCTTCGCCGGCACCGGCGGATATGCCTTCATCACCACGGCGCACCGCGGCCAACATCGCACGGACCCGTCCATCGCCAGTGTCCCCGGCGCGGGTGACTCGAAGCTGACCACGGCGGGCGTGGGCCGCGCGGACGTCTGGGTCTTCAACCCGGCGTCGCTGGGCACCACCCTGGGCGGCACGCCCCTGCGCATCGTGACGCTCTTCGGCGACACGCCTCGCGGCCTCGCCGTCAGCCCGGACAAGAAGACCGTCTATGCGGCCATTGCCCAGTCCGGCAACCAGACGACCACCCTCAGCTTTGATGCCGTCTGCGACGGCTTCTACGAGAACATCCCGTGTCTCTCCTTCCCCGACACCTACCCGTGGGGGAACAACCTCATGCCGGGCGGCCTGCCCGGTCCGAATACCAACGTCGAGGGTGCCAAAGCGCCGGAGACGGGGCTCATCGTCAAGTGGAACCCGTCCGCCAACCGGTGGGAGGACACGCTCGGCCGCAACTGGAACAACGGCGTGCGCTTCCGCCTGCCGGACAAGGACGTGTTCGCCATCAACGCGGACACCCTCCAGGAGACGGCCTTCTACACCGGCGTCGGCACCACCCTCTTCAACCTCGCCACCAACCCGAGGACGGGCGCGCTGTACGTCTCCAACAGCGAGGCCAACAACCTGACGCGCTTCGAGGGCCCGGGCGCCTTCGGCGGAAGCACGGTGCAGGGCAACCTGGCGAAGATGCGCATCACCGTCATCTCCGGCGGCGCCGTCGCCCCGCGGCACCTCAACAAGCACATCGACTACTCGAAGCTGGCCGGGAAGCCCGGCTTCGACCCCTCGGTCAAGAACCACAGCCTCTCCACCCCCACGGACATGGTGGTGTCGAGCAACGGCTCGAAGCTGTACGTGGCCGCGTTCAGCTCCAGCAAGGTCGGCGTCTTCGACACCGCGGCGCTGGAGGCCAACACCTTCGACCCCCGCACGGCGAGCGCCAACTACATCCCCGTCAGCGGCGGCGGCCCCAGCGGACTGGTGCTGGACGAGGCGCGCAACCGCCTCTATGTGATGACCCGCTTCGACAACGCGGTGAAGGTCATCGACCTGGCCACCAAGGCGCAGGTGGCCTCGGCGGCGTTCTTCAACCCGGAGCCGGCCTCCGTGGTGCAGGGCCGTCCGTTCCTCTATGACGCCAACTTCTCCTCCGCCAACGGCGAGGCGTCCTGCGCCAGTTGCCACATCTTCGGCGACAAGGACGAGCTGGCCTGGGACCTGGGCAACCCGGACGACGTGGTGACCACCAACCCCATCGAGCTGCGCCTGTCGAGCGACCTCGAGATTGGCCTGTTCCGCACGTTCACCGGCCATCCGGGCTCGGACGTCAACGGCACCGGCGACCAGCACTCCTTCCACCCCATGAAGGGCCCCATGACGACGCAGACCCTGCGTGGCATGACGAACGCGGGCGCCATGCACTGGCGCGGGGACCGCGCGGACGGCTTCTTCGGCAGCGACCCGTACAACGAGGAGCTGTCGTTCAAGAACTTCATCGTGGCCTTCGAGGGGCTGCTGGGCCGCGCGTCCATGCCTACCGAGGCGGAGATGAACAAGTTCACCGCCTTCCAGCTCCAGGTGCAGCTGCCGCCCAGCCCCGTGCGCCGGCTGGACAACTCGCTCACCGCCTCGGAGAAGGCGGGCAGTGACTTCTACTTCGGCAGCCGCCGCGTGGACGGCATCGCGATTGGCGATGACAACGGCTTCAACTGCAACGGCTGCCACACCATCGATGGGGCCCAGGGCTTCTTCGGCACGGACGGCAAGGGCAGCTTCGAGGGCATCACCCAGATCGTGAAGATTCCCCACGTGCGCAACATGTACACGAAGGTCGGCATGTTCGGCTTCCCGGACAGCCGGTTCTTCTCCCACCCCGAGTCGGGGCAGCTGGGGGACCAGATCCGCGGCTTCGGCTTCACGAACGACGGCGCGGTGGACACGCTGTTCCGCTTCTTCAGCGCCATCGTGTTCACCAACACCAGCATCGGTGGCCCGCTGGTGGGCTTCCAGAACGACACCCAGCGCCGCAACGTGGAGGCCTTCATGCTGGCGGCCGACACCGACCTGGCGCCCATCGTCGGCCAGCAGATCACCCTCACCAACACCAACGCCTCCACCGTCGGCTCGCGCATCGACCTGCTGATTGCGCGCGCCCGGGCGCCGTTCGCCTCGAAGATTCTGGGCGGCGCGACGTTCGAGGCCGACCTGGTGGCGAAGGTGGCCGTGGCCGGGCGGGTGAAGGGCTACCTGTACGAGCGCACGCCGGGCACGTGGAAGCCCGACGACGGGAGCGCGAACATCACCACCGCGGCCCTGCGCGCGCTGGCGAACACGGCGGGCCAGGAAGTGACGTTCACCGCCGTTCCCCCGGGCTCCGGTACGCGCATCGCGATTGACCGGAACCTGGACGGCACGCTCGACGGCCGGTAGCCGGCACGCCCCGCGGGCGCCCACCCGCGAGCAGTGGGTGCCGACCTGACGCACATGCCCCGTCCCCGGGTTGCCGGGGGCGGGGTTTTGTTTTGGGCGAGGCACGGGTGACGCATGGCACCTGTAAGAGCTCCGGGCCTCTTTCGTTCGCGTGGGTGAACCGCTACCGCCGCATGCCGCCTCGCGGTGTGCCGCACGAAAGGGCTTCACCATGCGCGCTCCCGCCGCCTCCGCCACCCTGGCCGCACTGCTCCTGGCCTTCCAGGCCCATGCCACGGAGGCGACCCCTCCCCACGCGAGCCACCCCGCTCCTCACGCCGGGCACGCAGGTGCCACCGATGGCCACGGTGCCACGTCCTCCGTGGGCAGCGACGTGCCGGACATCCTCTCGCTGCCCATGGCGCGGGAAGCCTCCGGCACCGCCTGGCAGCCGGACGCCACGCCGCACGCCGGCTCCCACCTGTCCTCGGGCCGGTGGAGCTTGATGTTCCACGAGCAGCTCTTCGGAGGGTACGTGGCACAGGGCAGCGAGCGTGGCGCCCGGCGCTTCGCCGGCACGGGCTGGCTGATGCTCATGGCGCAGCGCCCACTGGGCGAGGACAGTCGGCTCGGCCTCCGGCTGATGCTCAGCCCCGAGCCCCTCACCGCCGGCGGCAGGGGCTACCCCCTGCTCTTCCAGAGCGGCGAGACGTACGCGGGCGAGCGGCTCCATGACCGGCAGCACCCGCATGACCTCTTCATGGAGGCGGCCGTGACGTACACGCAGGCACTTGCGCCGGGCTGGGGCCTGCAGCTCTATGCCGCGCCCGTGGGAGAGCCCGCCCTTGGCCCCGTCGCCTCACCCCACCGCGTGTCCGCGGCGGCGGACCCGCTGGCGGCCATCGGCCACCACTGGCTCGACTCCTCGCACATCAGCTTTGGCGTGCTGACCGCCGCGCTGTTCACCCCCACCGCGAAGCTGGAGCTGTCCTGGTTCAACGGGCGCGAGCCGGATGAGAACCGCTGGGACTTCGACCTGCGCGTCCCCGACTCCCTCGCGGTGCGCCTCACCACCAACCCCACGCGCCACGTGAGCGCCCAGGTGTCCTACGGCTACCTGCCCAGCCACGACCCGCTGGAGCCCGACGAGCCCCTGCACCGGCTCACCGCCTCGGCCATGTACCACCGGCCCGTGGGCACCGCCGGGCACTGGGCCACGACCGCCGCCTTCGGCCGCAACGTGGGCGAGCACTCCGGGGACACCAACGCCTTCCTCGTGGAGTCGACCCTGGACCTCGACGGCCGCAACGTCCTCTTCGGGCGCGCGGAGTACGTGGAGAAGACGGACCACGACCTCGTCCTGCCCGAGTCCTTCCACGGCTCGTCCTTCGACACCGTGGGGCTGTCCCTGGGCTACCTGCGCAACCTCGGCACGTGGGGAGACCTCGTCCCCGGCATCGGCGCGCGGGTGAGCGTCAATCCCGTGCCGGAGCCGCTACGGGGCGAGTACGGCCCCGCGCTCCCCGTCGGCGGCATGGTGTACCTGCGGCTCGTCTCCGCGCCCATGCGGCACTGAGGTGGACTCGCCGGGGTTGCACCCGGAGTGCGCGGGGCGCCAGACTCCAGGGATGATCTCAGCCCGGACGTTGAGCGAGGTGTTGAGTCTGACTCCGGACGCGACTCATACCGCGCATATCCCCATCCTGACCGACGCCGTGTTTGACGCGCCGGAACCCGAGCGCACCGCCGCGATCGACCGCTTGCTGGCGGTACATGGCTCCCGCGATGTCCAGGTCTTTCTGAACAGCTTCCGTCCCGCGCCCCTTTTCATTCCCTCCCGAATGATTGACATGCTGGACCATGCCGACGCACGGGCCAGGCACGTCGCGGCGACCTTCATCAAGCCCGGGCAGTTCCCCGCCGGGATTCCGGGCCTCTTGCGTGGGCTGGCAGACCCGGACGGTCGCGTACGCGAGGCCTGTGTCGCGGCATTCCAGGAGGGGAACCTGGACCTGGCGGGGCTCCGGGAGCACCTCACGTCTCCGCGAATGGAGGTGCGAGAAACCGCACTCCAAGTCCTCTTCACGAGAGCCGAGCGCCATGAGCGATTCCGCATGCGCACCTTCTTCAAGGAAACCCCTGCCTTCTGTGCGGAACTGGAGCCGCTACTGACCGATACAGCGGCTCCCGTGCGACACCTGGCTGCGGTCCTGCTGGAGAACACACTGGAGACCGCGGGCGGATGGGAGACACTCCTCGACGCGGCCCGATCGTCAAGCGATGAGCGGGTGCGCGACCGCGCGATGGAATGCCTCGTGACTCTGCGGCCACGAATGGCCCACCAGACGCCGGAAGTGGTCCGAACGCTGGGAGTGCGATTGAAGGAGGTACCTCAAGACGAGGAACGTCGGAGACTCATCGAACAACTGGGTCGTCTCGCGGAGCAGAGCGTTGATGTAACGGAGTTGCTGATTGGCGAACTCAGGCGCGCGCCGAGCGGTGCCCCCCTTGACGGCGAGCTTCTGGCGAGAAGGGATTCGTGTACCGAAGAGTTGGTGGATGCGCTGTCCAGGTATCGGAGCATTCCCGACAGGGTCCTTCCGCGGCTCCTCGCGGAGCTGGAGGACTCGCGGCTCCCGGGCCTGGGCCGCGCCGGTTTGATACGCGCCCTCACCTGGTTTGGCATGGGCGAGGAAGTCGTCGATGCGTTCGTTCGCGAACTCGGGCGGGATACGGGCGAGAGCGTCGAAGCCGCGGCGCAGGCGCTCATCCCATTCCAGGGAGAGAAGAGGCCCCGCATCGCACGGCTGCTGGAAGTGATGGAGCGCCCTACCCTGCCTCTCATCGCGCGCTATGGCGTCGCAGTGGTGCTGGGGCATTGGGGGGAGCCTGCCGCCATCGCGCCCCTGCGTGCCCTGCTGGAGCAGGAGGGTGCGCTGTTTCCGATGCGGACCCTGTTCTACTCCGAGACGCCACGAAGCTGCCACGCCGTCCCGGTACAGATTCCCTTCATGAAGATTCTTGCAGCTCGCGCGCTCGGCAACCTTGGGCGGCCCGCCGTGGGAGTACTGCCCGCGCTCCTGGAGAATGTGTTGGGGGGCCCGCCTCCCCTGGCGAATGCGATGCGGAGCGCGGTGCTGGCGTTGGCGCCCACGCGAGCCGAGCTGGATGCAACGCTACCGGAACTGATGGAGCGCCTCCCGCGACGCACCCCACGGAGATGGGGTGACCGTGCCAAGCTGGAGAAGGCGCTCCAGCACGAGTTCGTGGAGCTGGTCCAATGGCTCCAGGAACGCGGCTCCACCCCGCCATGAAGGCTCAGCTCTCCGCCGCGCAGGCTCCGTCCAGCGCGTCGCCCGAGGCCCCCTCGCAGGTGCCGCTCTCGCAGTCCCTGTCATCGAAGCAGGCCTCGCCCTCCGCGCGCTTCTTCACGCACGTGCCATAGCGGTCCCCGGGCGTGAAGTGGCTGGAGCACGTCAGCGCCTGCGCGCACTCGGCGGCCACCGTGCACGCCTCGCCCTCGCCTCGCAGCGCGTAGTCGCATACGCCCTGGAGCGCCGGGCCGTCTTCCCCTCTGGGGAAGCTGCACATCAGGTCATCCGGGCACGCCTTCTGCGCGTCGCACGGCTCGCCCAGGCCCGAGGAGCAACCCGCGGCCAGCACCACCGCGCACAACCAGGGCATCACCCTCCAACGCATCCGCATCACAGCGAGGCCTCCAGGGAAATCACCGCCGAGCGGCCCGGCTCATCCACGCCGGAGCCATGGGTGCGGTACGTCGCATCGAACAGGTTCTGCACCGTCAGCGCCGCGGACAGCCGCTTGCCCAGCTTCGCACCCGCCCTCGCGTGGAAGACGATGAACGCCGGGGTGCGCGCGCAGTCCGGCACCTCCGCGCAGGTGCGGATGTCCAGCAGGTCCGCCTCCGAGAAGTTCTCCTGCGCCAGCGCCCAGCGCGACACGCCCTCCAGGAAGAAGACCTCGCCCGGCTCCCACGTGGCACGCAGCAGGCCGTTGAGCGGCGGCGTGCGCGACAGCGGCTCGAGGATGAGCGGCTGGCCTTCCACCGTGAGGTCCCTGCGCCGCTGACGCGTGTGCGTGTACGTGGCGTGGGTCGCCAGCGTCAGTGACGGCAGCACCTTCACGGCCACCGAGGCCTCCAGCGCGTGGATGTCCGCGCGCTCGCGGTTCTGCCGCGTGAGGTAGGGCACGCCGTCCGGATTGAACTCTTCACCGTCCAGCAGCGTCGGCACGTTGCCCACGATTCCGTCCACCACCGTGTAGGCGTAGAAGAGCTGCGCGCCCACCGGGCCGCGGTCCACGCGCGTGCCCACCTCGGCCGTATAGGACTGCTCGGGGTGCAGGTCCCCCCCGGGCACGAGGTAGCCCGGGCCCTCGGCGCCCAGCCGCAGGTAGTCGTCGATGTTCGGCGCCCGGAAGCCCGAGCCCAGGTTGAGCAGCACCGAGACGCCCTCCGCCACCCGCTGACGCACGCCCAGCTCTCCCGCCAGACCCACCGCGTTCTGCGTGTTGGCCGGCAGCACGGGCAGCGGCACCGCCGCATCGGGGAACAGCGCGGCGAGCCGTCCGTCCTCGGGCAGCGACACGTGGTGGAGCTGCGCCCGCAGGCCCGCGTGGTACGAGAAGGGCCGCTCCACGTCGCTCGACAGCAGGCCGAAGACGCCGGCCGCCAGCGCGGTGGGCGCTCCCGGGTAGCGCGCGGATTCCGGGATGGAGGAGAAGTCCAGCTCGGGCTCCGACAGCGGGCTGCGCCCGAAGGTGCTCGACGCCTTGTCGTGGAAGACCTCCGCCCCGAAGATGGGCACCGGCGCGCCCGGCAGCGCGGAAATCGCCGCGGCCTCGCCCTCGGCGCGCACGCCCACCGTCCACACGTCCACCTGGTCCCGCTCCAGCCTGTCCCGCGACACGCGGAAGCGGTCCACCTGCTCGCCCTGCCGATTCACGCTGACTTCCACGGCGCCCCGCCGCAGGAACCCCGAGCCCGCGTGCTCCAGCCGCGCATGCGCGAAGTCGCGCACCTGGTCGCTGAAGCGCCGGAAGTCGCCCGGCACCGAGCGGTCCAGGCGCGGCGCGTCCGACTGCCGCACGCCCTGGTACTGGAGATAGAGCTGGAGGCCCGGCCGCAGACGCTGGCGAAGCTTCAGCGCCGCGTCACCCTCCTGGTAGCCCGTGTACTGCTGCAGGCCCACGCGGCCTCCGCCCTGCAAGTCGTTGAAGTCGCGCAGCGTGAGCGCGCCGGCCACCGCCGTGTCCTGGAGCGACACGCCCGCGCGCAGGTGCCCCTGGAGGCTCTCGTCCGCGCTGCCCGCCTGCGCGCGCAAGGCGCCAATGGGCGTGGCCTCGGAAGCGAAGCGCGGCCAGAAGGTGCGCACGTTGATGACGCCGCCCAGCGCGTCCGAGCCGTACAGCACCGAGCCCGGACCGCGCACCACCTCCAGCTGCTCCACGAGGAACGGGTCCACCGTGTTGAGGTACTGGTTCGGTCCCGAGCGCACCGTGCCGTTGTTCAGCCGCACGCCGTCCACCAGCAGCAGCACGTGCTGCCCGTACAGGCCGCGGAGGATGGGCGCGCCGCCGCCGTGATTCGTCTTCTGGAGGAAGACGCCCTCCGACTCGAAGAGCGCCTCGGGCGTGGTGCGCGCGGGCCGGCGAGCCAGGTCCTCTCGCGACACCACCGACATCGCGCGCGGCTGGCTGGACGCCGGCCGGGGACGCCGCGTGGCCGTCACCACCGTCTGGGGAATGACGGGCTCCACTCCCAGCTCGGGCTCGACAGCCTCACCCGGTACGGGCGCCGCGGAGGCGTCCGGGGTGACGGACACCGGCTCGAGCGGGACCACGGTGGAGGGAGCCTGGTCGACAGGCGCGGACGGCGCCTCTCCCGTCGGCTCAGGCGCCTGCGCGTCGGAGGCGCCGGTGAGCGGCGCGTCGGCTGGCGTGGAGGAAGGCTCCACCGGAGTGGGGGCCTGCTGGGCGCGGGCCGTGACAAGAGGTGCGCCGACGAGGGCACAGCACGTCATCAAGACGAAGGGACGAAGATGCATGGGGGTGCCGGAGTCTCCTACGAGGATTCCCTCCATGGGAAGACGGGCCCGCTCCGGCCCTGTCGCACCCCGCCAGGGGGCCTGCCTGCCTGCCCCCGACGCTTTTTTTGACGGGGCGCCGGACCGCCCTCCTAATGCCGCGGACAGGTCGGTAGCGGCCTGTAGCAGCCACGCCCGGAGGAAGTCCGATGCAGGATGGAAGCGCCAGCCCCCTGAGCCCCGAGGCTCCATCGTCACCGGCGTCCGCCGAGGTCCCCGTCGACGCGCGCGGTCCCGAGGCCGACATCGTGTCCACCCACGTCCTGGTGCCGGAGGAGCAGGTCCAGAAGCTGCGCGAGCTGGCCCGGCGCACCCGCATCCACCAGAGCGAGTACCTCCGCGAGGCGGTAGACGACCTGCTCGGCAAGTACGGCCGTGGCACGCCCAAGGAGGAAGGCCAGTCATGAGCGCCGTGGCCTTCGGCACCCGCTCCTTCTCGTCTCGCACCCGAGAGCCGGCCCCCGCCGCGCTGGTCCGCGACTCGGACGCCGTCCGCGCCCCGCGCACCCGCCTGGCCGCCGAGCGACCTGCCTCCATCCGCGAGGCCATCGTCCGCTGGCTGGACCAGGAGCTGTGAGCCCCGCGTCCGGCCCCTCCCTGGAGGCTGGACCGGAGGACGGGGTAGGCTGGGGACTCCTCTTGCACAGGAGTTCCCACACCCCATGCGTCTTCCCTTCCTGACCGCCGCCCTCGCCTTCGTCGCCACCGGCTGTGCGACCTCGGGCGGCTTCGACAAGCTGTACCCCGGCATGTCGTCCCAGCAGGTCGTGGAGGCGATGGGCACGGGGCCGTCGCGCGCCGAGGAGTACCCCGACAAGTCCACCGCCTGGTACTACGGCGAGGACCGGTGCGTGCTCATGCGCGAGGACAAGCTGGTCTCCAAGGCCACCTCCGACGAGAAGGCCGCCCTGAACACGCCCGTTGTCTCCGTGCGCGACACCGCGAAGGCGTACTGCGCTCCGGAGGGCCACGCCCAGAAGGTCAAGCGCGAGCAGGAGATTGAGACTCCGTTCGGCACCATCAAGGGCGACCTCAACCCAGCCGCCGCCGTGAAGAAGGTGAAGGGCGTGGTGACGGGTAACAAGGAAGCGCCGGCCGAGCAGTCCGAGCAGGCCACCACGCCGGCGCCGTAACCCAATCCTCCGAAAAGCCCGGGGCCGCGTGCGAGGACTCGCCGCGGCCCCGTTGCTTTCGTGAGTCCGTGGGCCGCCAGGAGGCCGTCAGGCGGAGGGCGCCGTGGCCCCGCCGTCCTTGTCGTCCAGCTTGCCGGCGATGTCCCGGAAGGACAGGTGGCCGACGGAGAGCAGGATGAGGCCAATCACCACCTGCTGCACCGTCTGGCTCAGCCACATGACGTTGGCGTAGGCCAGCCCGCTGGCGTTCACCACGGTGGCAGGGAGGAAGAGGCCGAGGCCCACCTTGGTGGCGGCCTGGAAGGTGCCCATCATCCCCGGCGCGGCGGGAATCATGATGCCCACCACCAGCACGCCGAGGACGACGTAGGCCTGGAAGAACGACAGCGTCATCGGCTGGCAGGCCGAGCCCGGCGCCGCGCCCGAACAGTCGAACGCGTTGGCCAGCAGGGCCATGCCGGCGCCGTTCACGCCCCAGTACAGCACCGTGTAGAGGAAGAAGAGGGCAATCTGCTTCCTCTCCGGGAGCTGCCGCATGGCGCCGACGAAGGTGTCGACGATGTCCGCGACTTTGTGGGCCACGCCCGGGGCCAGGCGGCCCACGGTGGCGCGCACGAGGCGAACGGTGCGCTCCTGCTGCCAGAGGCCGAAGAGGAGGAACGCGAGCCCGCCGCCGAACACGCCGAAGAGCACCCAGGAGCCCCACTTGACGTAGCGGATCTCCGGCGTCTCCGTGGGGACGAAGAAGAGCAGCACGCGCATCATCGCCGCGACTGTCAGGCCGTCCACGATGCGCTCCAGCACCACGGACGTCATGGCGGCGCTGCGGCGGATGGAGCTGCGCTGGGCGATGAGGAAGGGCCGGGCGAACTCGCCCAGGCGGAAGGGCAGCACCAGCAGCATCATGAAGCCGATGCCGGACGCCTCGTTGAGCTTGCGGAAGGGCACCTTCTCCAGGCCCGACAGCAGGCACCCCCACCGCAGGGTGCGGAACACGTGGATGGCGAGGAGGCAGCCGCAGTACGGCACCAGCCACGCGTAGTTGGCCGCCTTGAGGCTGGCGATCTGGGTGGCCCAGTCCGTGTCACGGAAGGCCCACCACATGAAGACGAAGGTGACCAGCAGACTGGCCAGCAGCTTGACGGCACGTTTCACGGCGGCCGGGTATACCGTCAGTCCAGGTCAGACTCCAGCGCCTCACCGGCCAGCAGCCTGGAGGGGTTGTCCTTCATGAGACGGGCGAAGGCCTGCTCCCCTGCCCTACCCCGGAGCTCGGCCAGCGAGCGGCCCACCCAGTCCCGGGCCCCTACCGGGGCGTGCAGGTCCGTGGCGGCCACCGCGTACAGGCCCTCGTCCAGGAAGGCCCGGGACAGCTTCTTCGGCATGGGGCCGTAGCGGCCGATGAGCGCCCCCACGTCGAGTTGGAGCAGCGCCCCCGCCCGCACCGCCTCCGCCGCGCGGCCCTTGCGCTCGAACTCCAGGCAGCGCTCGGGGTGCGCCAGCAGGGGCACCACGCCCTTGGTGCGGATGCGGAAGAGGATGTCCGGCAGGGCCGGCACGGGCGCGGTGTAGGGCAATTCCACCAGGGCATAGCGGCCCGGCCCCAGCGTCCGCGCCGAGGGCGTGCCCAGGCCGCGCAGGAAGGCGTCGTCGAGCACGTTCTCCGCGTTGCGCCCCAGCGTCAGGGGGATGCGCTCGCGGGCCAGCGCCGCGGCCAGTTCGTCGCGGCGCGCGTCCACCACCTCGACGGGGGCGTACTCGGGGCGGGCGTGGGGGCTGGGGGCGACGGTGGAGAAGCCGAGGTCGACCAGGGCGCGCGCCATCTCCAGTGCGTCTTCGAGAGAGCGGGCGCCGTCATCCACCCCGGGCAGCAGGTGGCAGTGCAGGTCGACGAAGCCGCTCACGCGTCTCCGCCCTGCCTGTCTGGGTGGTGGGAGGGGGGCAGCTCGTCCTCATGCTCATCCGCCTGACGGTCGGGCACGCGGTACTCCTCGCCGAGCCAGCGGCCGAGGTCCACCGCGCGGCAGCGGCGGGAGCAGAAGGGGAAGGAGGGGTTCTCCCCTCTCGGGGGAACGGGCTTCTGGCAGATGGAACACTTCGAGGCGCTCATGATGGATGGCCTCTAGATAAGCGTTGACGCTCGCGCGAGCCAGGATGTTTCGTGCCCGGCCTCTCGCAGGAGGTCCATGCCATGAAGGTCCAGCGAATCACGGAGCCCGGCGGTCCCGAAGTGCTCTCCATGGAGGAGCGGCCCGAGCCCGTTCCCGGCCCTGGAGAGATTCTGGTGCGCGTGCGGGCCTCCGCGCTCAACCGGGCGGACCTGCTGCAGATTCGTGGCTTCTACCCCGCCCCGCCGGACGTGCCGCCGGACGTGCCGGGCCTGGAGTACGCGGGCGAGGTAGCGGCGGTGGGCCCGCGCACGCGGCGCTTCAAGGTCGGCGACCGGGTGATGGGGCTGGTGGGCGGCGGCGCGTGGGCGGAGTCGCTCGTCACGCACGAGCGCGAGGCCCTTCCGATGCCGGAGGGCATGGACTTCGCGGACGCGGCGGCACTGCCGGAGGCGTACCTCACGGCGTACGACGCGCTGGTGCTGCAGGGTGAGCTGAGGCCCGGGGAGACGGTGCTGATTCACGCGGTGGCCAGCGGCGTGGGCTCTGCGGCGGCGCTGCTGTGCCAGGCCTCCGGTGCGCGCGTGGTGGGCACGGGGCGCAGCGCGGCCAAGCTGGCGCGGGCCTCCGAGTGGGGCGTGGCGCGCACGGTGCTGTGCGAGTCCTCGCCGCCGCGCTTCGCGGACGCTGTGAAGGAGGCGACGGGCGGCCGGGGCGCGGACCTGTGCCTGGACCTGGTGGGCGGGGACTATCTGCCGGAGACGCTGGATGCGCTGGCGCCTCGCGGGCGGGCGATGCTGGTGGGGATGGTGGCGGGGACCACCACGGAGCTGAACCTGGGGATGGTGCTGGTGAAGCGGCTGCGCGTCACGGGCACCGTGCTGCGCAGCCGGCCCCTGGAGGAGAAGATTGCCCTGTCACAGAGCGCGGAGCGGCACCTGCTGCCGCTGTTCCGCTCGGGCGCGCTGAAGCCCGTGGTGGACGCGGTGCTGCCCATGACGGAGCTGCGCCAGGGGCTGGAGCGCATGGCGCGCAACGACTCCGTGGGCAAGCTGGTGGTGCGCTGGGAGTGAGCCGCGCCGGGCGGCCCATCGAACCCTCGCGGGCCGGGCGCGCTTCTCATGCTCCCATGTTCACCTCAGCACACGCGCGCGGCAACACCTGGAGGCGCAGTTCGAAGGATGGAGAGCGGATGTTCCCACAACCGCCATGAGCGGGCCCGCCTCCGTCCCGGTGCGCTTCGACTCGCCTGTGAGCCCACCTCATCCCCACTGCCGCGTCTCGACGGCGCTCGGCGGTGAGGGGAAGGCCCAGCGCTCAGCTCACGCGGCCGGGGACGTTCTGGCTGAGCGACTGCCGGGCCAGTTCCTTGGCTCGGTCCGGGTTGAGGATGCCGGCGCCCTCCAGGATGCGCGGGGCCGAGGTGTCGGTGGCGGCTCGCTTTAGCAGGCTGCGCACCTGCGCGTTGGTGAGGCGCGGGTTGATGCGGCGCATCTCCGCGATGGTAGCCGTCACCTGGGGCGCCGCGAAGGAGGTACCATCCGCCGACCGGTTATTCCCCGCCACGCGGATGTCCGTGCCGTCAATCGCCACGGTGACGAACGGGCTGGGCGTGGAGAAGCCGGCGATGCCGTCCGGCTGCGCTCCTGTGGAGGCCCCCACCACCACGGTGTTGCGGTTGAAGAGCACCGACCTCGCGAAGTCCCGGTCCCCGCGGATGCCCAGCTTCCGCAGCTCTTTCAGCGTGGCTCCCTCGTTGCCGGCCGCGACGACGTGGAGAATGCCCTTGCGCTCCAGCTTGTCCGACATCGTGTTGTAGCGGGCCTTGGCCTGGAGGATCCGCGGGCTGGTCTCGAAGATGCGGTCCACCCGTGCCACGAGCGCCTTGAGGAGGGCCTTGTTGCTGGCGTTCTCGGGCAGCCCCATTTCTCGGGCAAGATACTGAAGGCCTCCAGGCTGGGCCCTCGCTTGGACGAAGACCTGCGTGGCCATGTCCACCTCGCTGAGGCCCTGCGACTGGTTGATGACCCGAATCTTCCCGGGGTTGCTGAGCACGGACTGGATGGCGTTGGCGGTGCTGTCGAGGAAGCCGGAGACACTCTGCTCGATGACCTGGTTGAGCGGACCCCTCCCGCTGGTGCCGACCTCCACCTGCCGGATGCCGGATGCGCGCGTGGAGGGGCTGTTCGCCCGGACGACGTACCGCACCTTGTCTCCGTGAGTGTTGCCGGGGCCGAAGTCATCGAAGAGGGCTACGGTATCGTCGGCGGTCCTGGACGAGCGGCCCGCTGTCTTCGCCACGGCCTCCTGCGAGCGAGCGCTTCGCGAGCCCTCGGCCCTGGCGGTGTTCGGGCCATCGAGCACCTTGCCCAGGCGGCGGTCGCCCGCCTCGAAGGAGCTGCGGTAGCGGGCGTCGGCCAGGGCGACCTGGCCCCTGCCGGTTGGCGGGGAGGGGCGCGCGGCGGCGCGCGCGGCGCTGAGCGGGGCAGCAGGGCGGGTGACATCGGCGGGGCGGATGCTGCGGCGAAGCACATTCATGGTCGTTGCTCCTGCGGGTGGGGAAGGCAATGCAGGGACCAGAGGCGCTGACTAGGGCGTGAAGCGCACAGTGGCCGGGGTGCTGAACCTTCTGCCGCCCTGGCCGAAGGTGTACTGGGTCTCCAGTCTCGCCGAGAGTCGCGAGTTGAACTGGCGCGTGACACCGAGGGTCAAACGCAGGCAGGTCTTCGGCCTCGTCGGACAGAGGCCACGCAGTGGTTGCGTCATCCTCCAAGGCAGCAGGAACGCCCGGCCGCACTGCTGCCGCGGGCCAGAAGAGCATGGTCGGCGTCAACTCAGTTCAGGCCAGGCTCAACCAAGATCGCTTCGAAGCTGCCGCCAAGAAGAGCGCGGCCAAGACTCAATGCGCATTGCACGCCCCCGTGCAAAACAAGCCCGGCCAGCGAGCGCGCGCACTGGAGGTGACCCGTCAGGCTCCCATAGGGTCAGTGGGCGCGGCGATCCGGCCCACATTGGAGACAGCATTCTCCGTGGCCAATGAGCTCTTCGCCGGGAAGATTGGGGACTTCTACGAGCGAAACCGGGACTTGCTCAATAAACCCGCCACGGATGAGAACATCGCCGACTTCGTGAGGCGTGAGAACGAGCATTTCAGCGCGGAGGGGAACTGGGCTGCATGGGCGTTTGACAGAGTCCTGGGCGAGGGCTGGCGAGAAAATCAAATAAAGGAGAATCGGGACGAGCAGCTCCGTGGTCAGTAGGTCCCGCGCGCTCCAGGATTGAAGTGCAGCCCCGCGCCGGGCGGACAACACCGCGCTGCCCCAAGGTTCAAGTAGGCAAGGAAGCTTCAGTGGCCATCATTGCCCCCTGAAGCATCCCCTCACCGGCAGGAAGCCACCCAACGCTCCCCACGTTGGTCGTGGCTTCAGCACCACAGCGCCAGACCGTAAGACCTCGGCGCGCTCCGCGCCGCTGCAAACCCTTGCGTCTGGACTGGCTTGTCCTTCCTCAAGCCGAGGCCGCAACCCGCTGCCGTGAAACCTTGACACCCCGTCCCAGCCCTTCCCAGGCACCGAGTGCCCCGGGAGCCGACCCGCCATGAAAACGAATGAAGCCAGCGCCGCCAGCAGGAAGACTCCCGGCCAGATGCCTCGGGTCGACCTCAGCCAACTGGGGCCTGGCATACGCATCAACCATTACGAGCTCATCCGCCAGCTCGGCAGTGGTGGCATGGGCACCGTCTTCCTCGCGCGCGACACCCGGCTGGGCCGCCGTGTGGCCATCAAGGTCCTGCATACACAGGACTCCGAATTCACCCGCCGCTTCCTCCTCGAAGCGCGCGCCACCGCGCAGTGCAGTCACGAAAACATCGTCGTCATCCATGAAGTCGGCGAAGCCGGCGGCAGTCCGTACATGGTCCTGGAGTTTCTCCAGGGCCAGCCGCTCAGCCATCTCCTCAAGGCCAGCCCTCCACGCCTGCCACCCGCCCGTGCGGTGGAGCTGATGACGCCCGTGCTCCGCGCCCTGGCCTGCGCCCACGAGCGGAACATCGTCCATCGGGACCTCAAGCCCGATAACATCCTGGTGACGGACTCGGGCACCATCAAGGTGCTGGACTTCGGCATCGCCAAGGTGCTCCGCGCCGAGGAGCAGGGAACCGAGACGTCCCCGAAGGCGGTCATGGCGGAGCTTCGCGCCCTCGCGCACTCCGGCGCACGCGACGAGGTCGTCCACGTCACGCGCCAGGGCGCGTTGCTCGGCACGATGGCGTACATGTCCCCGGAGCAGTGGGGCAGCGGTGCGTCCGTCGACCACCGGACGGACATCTGGGCGGTGGGTATCATGCTCTTCCGGATGCTCGCGGGCCGGCATCCGCTGGACCCGCTGCGCGGCCACCAGCTCATGGTTACCGGGCTGCTCGACGAGCCCATGCCCCTGCTGCGCGATGTGGCTCCCGATGTGCCCGAGGGGCTGGCCGGCGTCGTCGACCGCTGCCTGCTCAAGCGCAAGGAGGAGCGTGTCCGGGACGCGCTCGAACTGCTGCGCGCCCTGGAGCCCTTCCAGCCCGGGCGCTACCACCCCGAGGCCCGCATCGACGAGAGCCCCTACGCGGGCCTCAGCTCCTTCCAGGAGGCGGACGCGAGCCGCTTCTTCGGCCGCTCCCGGGAGACCGCGGCGCTGGTGCACCGCATCCAGGACCGGCCGTTGATCGGCGTCGTCGGCCCCTCGGGTGCCGGAAAGTCGTCCTTCGTGCGGGCCGGCCTGGTGCCCGTGCTCAAGCGCTCCGGCGAGCCCTGGGAGTCTCTTGTCATCCGGCCCGGCCGCAATCCCCTGGCGGCGCTGGCGAGCATGGTGGCGCCCTTCATCACCTCCTCCCTCTCGGTGGAGGAGGACATCCGCAAGCAGCAGCAGCTTGCCGACCACCTTCGGGCCCAGCCCGGCTACGTCGGGTCGGTGCTGCGCAGCCGGGCCCGGCGCGAGCGCAGGCGCATCCTGCTCTTCGTGGACCAGTTCGAGGAGCTCTACACGCTCGTGTCCGACGCCGCGGAGCGTCAGGCCTTCACCGCGTGCCTGTCCGGTATCGCCGATGACGCCACGTCCCCCATCCGCGTCGTCCTTTCCCTCCGCTCCGATTTCCTGGACCGCGTCTCCGAGGACGAGCGGTTCATGGCGGAGCTGTGGCAGGGATTGTTCTTCCTGGGCACTCCCAACGGCGAGGGGCTCAGGGATGCGCTGGTGCAGCCCGCGGAGCTGGCCGGGTACCGGTTCGAGACGCCTGCCATCGTCGACCAGATGCTCCAGCACCTGGAGTCGACACCAGGTGCCCTGCCCCTGCTGCAGTTCGCCGCCACGCAACTCTGGGAGGCTCGAGACCCCGCGCAGCGGCTGCTCACCGAGAGCGCCTACCAACGGCTGGGCGGCATCACCGGAGCGCTCGCGACACATGCGGACAGCGTGCTCGCCAGGATGTCGGCCTCGGAGCGGAACCTGGTGCGGGCCGTGTTCCTCCGGCTGGTGACCCCCGAGCGCACGCGCGCCATCGTGTCCCAGGAGGAGCTGCGTGAGCTGTCCGGGAACACAGGGGAACTGAGACAGGTCATCGACCATCTCGTGCAGGCGCGACTGCTCGTCACCCAGACGGGAGGGGGCGCCAACGGGGCGTCCGTGGAGCTGGTGCACGAGTCGCTCATCCACGGCTGGCCCACCCTGCTCCGGTGGCTCGACGAGGGGCAGGAGGACGCGGCCTTCATCGAGCAGCTCCGCAACGCGGCCCGGCAGTGGCAGGCCAAGGCCCGCGATACCGGCCTGCTCTGGCGCGGGGAGATGGTGGACGAGGCGCGGCGCTTCCAGCGGCGCTATCCGCGGGAGCTGCCAGAGCTCCAGCGCGCCTTCCTGGACGCGGTCTTCGCCTGTTCGGCCCGGGCCACGCGGCTCCGGCGGGCCCTGCTGGCGGGTTCCACGACAGTCCTCGTCCTGCTGGTCGTGGCGGCGGTGGTGGCGCTGCTGGTCATCAGCGACGCGCAGCAGGAGGCGGAACGGCAGGCCGAGCTGGCCCTGAGCGCCGAGGCCACGGCGCGCGCCGCCGAGTCGATGGCCAAGGCGGCCGAAGTGGAGGCGAAACGGCGACTGGCAGAGGTCCAGGCGAAGGAGCTGGAGCGTCAGGCGGCGCAGCTCCGCGCGGAGCAGGCCAGCGCCCAGGTCGCGCTCGCCAACGACGAGCTGGTGCACAGGAACGTGGCGCTGCGCTCGTCCCTGAAGCGAACCCAGCAGGCCCAGCGGCGAGCCCGGCTCGCGAAGCGCCACGCGGAGATTGCCGCGGAGGAGGCACGCAAGGCGACGAGGGAAACCCAGCGGCTCCTGGAGCGAGAGATGGAACGTGCCCAGCGCCTCGAGTCCTCGCTCGGCAGTCCGTTCATCAAGTCACTCAAGTGAGGTCTCCGTGATTCGAATGAAGAGAAGGGCCCTGCCCGGTCTCGCGCTGGCAATGGCCTGGATGATGTCGTGGGCGACTGCCGCGGAGGCGCAGCAGGCACGGACCTCGCTCGGCGCGAGCGATGGCCGCCCGTGGGCGCGCGGTGTCACGGAGCAGGACGAGCAGGCCGCGCGGGCACTGTTCCAGGAGGCCAACGAGCGACTGGAGGAGTCCGTCTTCGTCGAGGCCGTCCGGCGGTACCACAGGGCGCTCAAGCACTGGAACCACCCCGCCATCCATTACAACCTGGCGTTGGCGCTGATGAACCTGGACCGGCCCGTCGAGGTCCACGAGCACCTCGTGGCGGCGATGGCGCATGGGCCGGAGCCGCTGGACACGGGGCGGTTCGAGCACGCGCTCGGGTACAAGTCGCTCATCGAGAAGCAGCTCGCGTGGCTGGACGTGTCGTGTGACATCCCTGGCGCCACGGTGACAATGAATGGTCGGCAGCTGTTCTCGGCGCCGGGACGGTTCAAGGGGCTGGTCCGGCCCGGCATGCACAGCCTCGTGGCGCTCAAGGCGGGTTACCTGCCGACAGAGAAGGGCCAGCCGCTCATGCCGGGAGAGAAGGTGCAGGTCCAGCTCAAGCTGTACACCGCGGACGACGTCACCCGCTATCGTCGGCGGTGGTCTGGCTGGCTCCCCTGGTCGGTGATGGGCGCGGGAATGGCGGTCGCCGGAAGCGGCGCGCTCCTGCACCAGAGGGCACAAGACCGACTCGATGCGCTCGACACTGAGGTCGCCGCTTGCACGGAGGGCTGTTTCCCAGGTCCGACCGTCGTGAGGCTGCGAAATCAGGCCGATACCCTTCAGAACGTCGCGGTCGGCTCCTATGTCATCGCCGGAGCCGCGCTGACCACGGGCGCGGTGCTCCTCTACCTCAATCGCTCACAGCCCTATCGGGTGAACCCGGATGCTCCCGGACAAGAGTTGCTCGTCACCCCGCTCGTCGGGTCCGGTTCGGGCGGCGTCTTGGGAACGCTCCGTTTTTGATGAGGCCCTCCATGCGTCAAGACCTGTCCTTCCAGTTCCGGCTCGGCCATGCACTGCTGGCCATCCTCTGCCTTCTGTTCCTGTCCTGCATCCAATCCGAGAGCACCACCTGTCCATCAGGGCTGCTCTGTGCTTCGGGCATGAAGTGCGCAGCCAGACAGGATGCATGCATCCTTGACGACTGCGGCGATGGGGTCATCCAGCCCGGCGAAGCCTGTGACGATGGCAACATCACCGGCGCCGATGGCTGTAGCCCGGACTGCAAGTCGTTGGAGCTATGTGGGAACGACATCGTGGACACCGCCGTGCACGAGAATTGCGACGATGGCAATGCCATCGGGTCAGACGGATGCAGCGCTGACTGTAAATCAAACGAAGAGTGCGGCAATGACTTCGTTGATGCCGACGAGACGTGCGATGACGGCAATCATGATGATGGTGATGGATGCAGCGCGGACTGCCAATCCGACGAGACCTGTGGCAATGACCTCATCGACATCGACGAGAGTTGCGATGACGGCAACCAGGTGAATGGCGATGGATGTAGCGCCGATTGTCAATCGGACGAGAGCTGCGGCAATGGCATTCTCGATCCCGGTGAGGTGTGCGACGACGGCAACGAAGAGAGTGGCGACGGCTGCAGTGCGACTTGCGCCTCTGAAGAATGTGGCAATCAAGTCGTGGATGCCAACGAGACATGCGACGACGGCAACAAGGTGGGGGGCGACGGTTGCAGCGCTGTTTGCCGGGCGGAAGAGGGGTGTGGCAATGGCATTAAAAACGCCAACGAGGAGTGTGACGACGGCAATTACTTCAATGACGATGACTGCTTGTCGTCATGTGTCCTGGCCAGATGTGGCGATGGATTCATGGACCAAACCCCTCCTGTTATAGAGGAGTGCGACGATGGCAATGCCCTTGCCTGTGGGACCTGCGGGCAAGGCTGCCAGGTGCGTCAGGACTCCAGTATCGCCAGCGGGTATTTCGAAGCCGTCGAGGGGGGCCTAATTGCGGATGGCGAAATATTCTCCATCAGTGATGGTCGAGCCCGACTGTTCTTCGAGTTCAACAAGACAGGGCAAGTACCCGATTCTCATGTCGAAGTATCTATCGGTGATGGGACTGCTGCGCGGGGTGTGGCCTGGGCGATGGCGGTTGCCATCACGAAGCAAATCTCCAATGGGAAGTTGGACATCCAGGTGACGGGGCCCGGAGACAAAGACGCACTGGTGCGTCTGGATAACGTTGCCCCCGGCACCCACGGAAATCAGGCCCTCATCGAGTCCGTAAAGGACCGGGGCTTCCTGGCAGAGGGGATGAGTGAGGGCGCAGGCCACGACTGCCCCGAGGGGACCCGCTGCACACGCAATGAGGACTGTGCGGGAGGCGATGACGGCAGAATCGGGAAGTGCAAGGGGGGAAACGCGGATGCGGGAACTGTCGGTAGCTGCATCCTTGTGCGCCCCTGAAAGCCGACCGTTGCGCCTCGGCTCAGTCCCTCTATCCTGCGCCGCCATGGCTACCCACTTCGACCCCAGCGCCGCCGCCCAGCCGGGCTCCGGCGTCTTCGGCCTCCCCCACTCGCCCGACGAGGCCCACGTCGTCCTCATCCCCGTCCCCTTCGAGGCCACCACCAGCTATGGCGGCGGTACCTCCGAGGGCCCCGCCGCCGTCCTCGACGCCAGCCGGCAGGTGGACCTCTTCGACGTGGAGACGGGCCGCCCCTACGAGCGCGGCATCGCCATGCTCCCCGAGCCCCAGGAGCTGCGCGACTGGAACACCCAGGCCAAGGAGCGCGCCCAGGTCGTCATCGAGGCCGGTGGCATCCACTCCGGCGAGGCCGAGCTGCTCCAGGCCGCGAAAGACGTCAACGCCCTCTGCGACCAGATGAACGAGTACGTCTACCGCACCGCGAAGCACTGGTTGGAGCAGGGCAAGCGCGTGGGCGCCGTGGGCGGTGACCACTCCATCTCCTACGGCATCATCCGCGCCCACGCGGAGAAGTACCCCGGCATGGGCGTGCTCCACCTGGACGCGCACGCCGACCTGCGCGTGGCCTACGAGGGCTTCACCTGGTCCCACGCGTCCATCATGTACAACGTCGCCGAGCGCATCCCTGGCGTGAAGACGCTCGTCCAGGTGGGCCTTCGCGACATGAGCGCGGAGGAGCACGGCTACATCGAGGGCTCCAAGGGCCGCGTCCACGGCTTCTTCGACGCCGCCCTCCAGAACAAGCGCTTCGACGGCATCCCCTGGAACCGGCAGGTGGATGAAATGGTCGCCCTGCTGCCCCAGCACGTCTACCTGTCCTTCGACATCGACGGGATGGACCCGGTGCTCTGCCCGCACACGGGCACCCCGGTGCCGGGCGGCCTGTCCTTCCCCGAGACGGTGGCGCTCATCTCCGGCGTCGTCCGCTCCGGCCGCACCATCGTCGGCTTCGACCTCACCGAGGTCTCCCCGGATCCAGAGGGCGGCGAGTGGGACGGTAACGTCGGCGCGCGCCTGCTCTACAAGATGATTGGCTGGATGCTGAAGTCGCAGAAGTCCTGAGCGCCGCGGGTTCCGGGCCCCCGGGCCCGGTCACCCGCCCCGGGGCAGCAGCAGGCTGAACGTGGAGCCCTGGCCGGGGCGGGACACCGCCGACAGCGCCCCGCCGTGCAGGCGCGCCAGCTCCGAGGCCACGTGGAGCCCCAGCCCCGTCACGCCGGCGGGGCCCGTCTGGAAGGGCGTGAAGAGTCGGGGCACTTCCTCCTCGGGAATGCCCGGCCCCGAGTCCTTCACCTGCACCGTCACCAGCGAGCGCGACGCCTGCAGCTCCACCGTCACCTCGCTCCGGTCCGGGCTCTGCCGCACGGCATTGCCCAGCAGCACGTCGAAAATCTGGCGGATGCGCTCCGTGTCGATGCGCAGCGACACCGGCTCCGACGGCGCCACCAGCGTCACCGGCGCATGCGCCCTCCAGGCCATCACCGCGTCACGCAGGTGCCGCGTCAGGTCCGCTTCCACCGGCTGCAGCGCCAGCCCACCCGCCGCAAGCCGCGCCACGTCCTTCAGGTGACGACCCAGCGTCTCCATGGACCGGAGCTGCGCCTCCAGGGACTCCAGCGCCACGCGGTCCACCGCGGGCCCGGCTTCCAGCCGCTTGAGCTGCGCCCGCGCCGTGTCCAGCGGGCCCTGGAGCGTCTGCGCCACCCACTGGCCCAGCACCTCCACGGGCGAGCCCGCGTCCACGGACTCCAAACGCGGCGCGCTGGCCAGGGACTGGCGGATGACCGACTCGAAGTCGGTGATTTCGAAGGGCTTGTGCAGGAAGGCATAGGCCTCCGGCGCCCCCTGCGGCAGCACCGCGCTCAGCAGGATGATGGGCACGTCCTTGAGCCGGGACTCCTGCTTCATCCGGCGGCACAGCTCCACGCCGCTCAGGCGCGGCATCATGTGGTCCGTCACCACCAGTTGGGGCAGACGGGCCTTCGCGAGCCCGAGCGCCTCCTCGCCGTCCCGCGCCCTCAGTACGTCGTGGCCCAGGTCCTCCACCACCTGGCTGAGGACCTCCAACACCGCTGGCTCATCGTCCGCGACCAGGACGAGACTCATGCTTCCACTCCCTCGGCTTCAGTGCGCCTGACGCTACCGGCGCACTGCCAGGATAACGGCCGCCACCCACGGTGCACCGGCACCGGTGGAAGCGCTCGCATCCCGGAGATGCAATCGTTCACGGATGAGCGGACTGGTTTATGAAGGGCAGCGCACCGCTACCAGAGACCTCCGGGCAGGCTGGGGCCTACCCGACAGTCGGGCTGTCATGCTCCCGACATTCGCTGGTGGCGCATGGAGGGTTGGAATGAAGCCTGGAGTCATGACGTGGAGCCTGTGGGTGGTGGCGCTGCTCGCCTCTGGGAGCGCGAGCGCGGACCTGGCCCGGCGCCGGGACGCCATCGTCGAGGTCGTCCAGAAGGTCTCCCCCGCTGTCGTCTACATCGGCACCGAGCAGGAGGTGGAGTCCCGCTTCCGGGGCCGGCGCTCCCCTCTGGAGGAGTTCTTCGGCGGCATGGGCGGAGACCCGGAGCGCCAGAAGATTGAGGGCCTGGGCAGCGGCGCCATCATCGACGCGTCCGGCATCATCGTCACCAATGACCACGTCATCCGTGGCGCCTCCGCCATCCATGTGATTCTGGCGGACGGTCGCTCGTTCGAAGCGGAGGTGATTGGCAGCGATGCGGGCAACGACCTGGCCGTGCTCAAGGTCAACGCGCGCGAGCCGCTGCCCACCGCGAAGCTGGGCACCAGCTCGGACCTGATGATTGGTGAGACGGTGGTGGCCATCGGCAGCCCGTTCGGCCTGAGCAAGACGGTGACGGCGGGCGTGGTCTCCGCCGTGGGCCGCACCTTCCGAGCGGACGGGCGCGTCTACAACGACTTCGTCCAGACGGACGCGGCCATCAACCCCGGCAACTCGGGCGGCCCGCTGCTCAACGTGGACGGTGAAATCATCGGCATCAACACCGCCATCTTCGGCGGCGGCGCGCAGGGCATCGGCTTCGCGATTCCGGCGGACAAGGTGCGGCGCATCGTCGATGAGCTGACCCGCTTCGGAAAGGTGCGCCCCGCGTGGGTGGGCATCGACACGGTGGACCTGGCTCCGCGCGTGGCCCGGCAGCTCGGGTGGGACCGCGCCTACGGCGCGCTGGTGTCCACCGTGGAGCCCGGCAGCCCCGCGGCCCAGGCCGGCGTGAAGCGTGGAGACGTGGTGGCGGAGCTGGGCGGCTCGCGCATCGAGGACGCCGAGGACTTCGACACGCGCGTGCGCGGCTACCCCGCCCGCTCGCCCTTCCCCCTGGTCCTCTTCCGAGAGGGCGGCGTGCGCACGGTGCAGGTGACGCCTACGGAATTCCCCGCTCGCATGGTCGAGGGGCTGGCTTGGGAGCGGCTGGGACTCAGGGTGCGGGAGGGCAAGCGGGCGCTGGCGGTGGCGGGCGTGCGTCCCGAATCGGTGGCGGCCGAGGTGGGGCTGGAGCCGGGGGACGTCATCCTGCGGGTGAACAACCAGCTGGTGCCCACGGCGGAGGCGTTCCGGGAGGCGCTGCTGACGGCGCGACGCGGACGGAGCGTGTTGCTGCTCGTGCAGCGGGGCCGGTACGGGTACCACATCACGCTGCCCTTCGAGCAGGGCCAGGGGCAGCGGCTCTAGGGCACTTCGTCCAGGACCGCCCTCCCTGGATTTCGGGACCCGCGAGTCTCGAACTAGCATGGGGGGTATGAGTTCCGTTCGTTACCAGTCCCTCGGTCCCCTGCTGGCGGGGGAAGGCTCGCGTGCCTTCCTCGGCCTTGCCCTTGAGGACGGCGCGCCCCCCCGCCCCGTGGTGCTCATCTGGGCGCCGCAGGAGATTGCCCAGAACCCGGAGATGACGGCGAGGCTGACGCGAGAGACGTCGCGCGCGCTCGTCTTCGAGCACCCCAACATCCTCCGCGTCCACGGCCTGGCGGTACAGGACGGCGGCGTGGCGCGCGTCACCGAGTTCGCCGACGGCGAGCCCCTGCGCCGCCTGCTGGAGGCCCACCCCCGCCTGCCGCCGCAGTTCGCCGCGCTCGTCGTCGCGGACGCGGCCATGGGCCTGCACTACGCGCACGTCGCCGGCAATGACGACGGCACGCCACTGGTGCACGGCGACATCCGCCCGGAGACGCTGATGCTCTCCTTCGGCGGCGTGACGAAGGTGACGGGCTACGGCGCCCTCGGCGTGGCCCCGCGCGAGAAGGACGGCAAGCGCGTGAAGAACCGGCGCAAGTACAGCGCGCCCGAGCAGCTCCTGGGTGGCCGCGAGGCCGTCAACGTGCAGTCGGACGTGTTCCTGCTGGGGCTCGTGCTGCACGAGAGCCTGTCGGGGAAGATGCCGTTCAAGGAGACGGCGGACCCGGACAAGGCCGTGCTCAACCGCTCCCTGCCGCCGCTGCCGCAGGACGTGCCGCTGAAGATTGACGCGGTGGTGCGCAAGGCGACCACGAAGCGCGCGTATGACCGGTATCCGTCGGCGCTCGCGTTCCGTGAGGCGCTGGTGGAGGCGGTGGGCACGCTGCCCACGCATGCGCAGTTCGCCGAGTTCATGGCGAAGTACTTCCCGCCGGAGAACGAGGCGCGGTCGGCGCGGCGCCGGGTGATTGAGACGGGTATCGCGGAGGTGATGCAGAAGGCGGGAGTCTCGCCCCCCGTGGTGGCCGAGTTCCTCGCGCGCGGGACGCTGCCTGCGGGAGTGTTGCCCGCGAAGTGGCCGGCGCTGCCGGGACAGCTCTCCGTGTCGGGCCCCGTGAATCTGAGCAGCGCTGCTTCGGCGGGTCCCGAGGAAGGTGCTTCCGTTCAGGGCACTCCGGCGGCGGCGAGCTCCGGTCCGACCACGGGTTCTCACGCGCAGGTGGCGGCGGCCGGGAGCTCCGCGCAGGCGCCCATCACGGGCAGCGCGCCAGTGGTGCCGGCCGCGAGCGCGACGGTGACGACGGGGTCGCATGCGCAGGTGTCGGCCAGCGGCTCTCACGCACAGATTCCGAGCGGGACGGGGGCTGAGCAGACCGCACCGGCCTCCTCTGCTTCCGCGCAGGGCCCGGCCAGCGGCTCTCACCCACAGCTCCCGGGTGGGTCGGCCTCCGCAACGGGTTCGAATGCCACCGTTGCGCCCTCGCATGGGACGACGGGCTCGAATGGAACGGTGGCTCCCGCCGCTTCGGCTGCGGCCTCTACTGCTTCGGGCGCGTCACCTGCCGTCGGTGGGCAGCCGCCCAAGGGCGTTCCGTCCGCGGCGCAGGTTCCTCCGGCCGCCGTGGTGGCCTCGCAGCAGCCGTCACGCTCCTGGGTGGGGTTCATCGTCGTGGGGCTGGTGCTGACGCTCGGCGCGGGCGCCATCGTGCTCAAGCGGCTGCCCTCGAACATCGAGGCGGAAGTCGATGCGGGAGACCCCGCGTCCATGGCACTGCTGGCGACCGCCGACGCAGGGCCGGTGGATGCCGGTGTCGTGGACGCGGGCATCCCGACGGGCATGCTGGACCTCACCGTCGAGCCGCGCGTGGAAGCGTCCGTGCCTGGCATCTACCTGGGACGCACACCGCTGTCCGCGTCGCTACCGGCGGGCCGGCACGTGCTGACGCTCAGCAACCCCGTGCTCGGCATCCAGGTGACTCGCACCATCACCGTGCCGGCGGGTGGCCGCACCGCGCAGCAGTTCTTCCTCAACAAGGGCTTCGCCACCGTGCGCGCGCCGAAGGGCGCCATCGTCACCATCGACGGTCGCCTCGTGGGTGCTGCTCCCGTCGAGGAGCTGGACCTCTACGAGGGCACGCACCAGCTCCTCGTCGTCGTGAACAACGCGCGCTGGCAGCGGACCTTCAAGATGGAGCCCGGTCAGCGCGTTGCCTTCGACGTGGACTTCGAGGCACCCGTCGAGGAGTAGCGGGCATCCGCTGGAACCCCCGCGCCGTCATCCGAGGCGCGGGGGCAGGTGCACAAGCGCGAGCTCCCTGGCAGCGCGCTACGCGCTCTTGCGCCGCCGCATCATCGCCTCGTACGAGCGGCCCACGCTCTGCGAGAGGATGAGCAGCTCGCCCACGTCCGGCGGGGTGAGCTGGTCGGGCCCGTTGTCCACGTAGAGCAGGTGCACCACCTTGCCGCGCACCAGCAGCGGCAGGATGACGGCTGTCGTCGGGAAGCCGCCGCCCAGCAACTTGTAGAACACGCCCATCGCCGCGTCCCGCTTCACCGGGCCGATGTAGTGCGAGCGCGTGTCGCGCACCAACCGGAAGGTGCTCTGCTCCCTCAGCGCCACGCCGATGCGCCGCACCGCCGGCTCGCGCACGCCGGTGCCCATGCCGTGCCAGCCCGTCACCAGGCTGCCCTGCACCGACAGCAGCAGGTTCCGCTTCCACTTGCCCAGCGCGAAGCGCAGCACCGTGCGCGCCACGTCCTCGCGGTCCGAGCTGCGCGCCAGCTCCGCCTGCGCCTCCGCGAACGTCATCGGCGTCGGTGGCGGCTCCGGAGGCCGCTGCACCGGCACCGCCTGCGGAGGCGGCACCGCCGTCGGAGCCGCCGCCACGGGCACTGCCGGGCGCTGCGGCTGCGTCGGAGGCACAAACACCACCGGCGGCGGCGTCATCGGGAAGGGCTGCGCGGGCACCACCGGACGCGGCGGCTGCACCGGCACCTGCGCCGCCGGAGGCGCGACCGGAGCCACGGGCCGCTGCATCACCGGGGCTTCTGGCATCGGCAGGGGCTCCATCACCTCCACCCCGGTGATGACCTCCTCCTCGCCCATGTCCCCTTCGTAGTCCGCCCCTCCGCGCAAGGCCTGAGCGTAGACGGACTGGAACTCCTCCTCGCTCATCAGGTCCGGCGCCTTCTCGGACGCCTTCGCCAGCTCCGCCTGCGAGCCCGGCGCGGGCCTCGGGCGGATGGCATTCACGTCGATGGCGCGCAGTGAGCGGAACGCCTTGCAGTAGCGGCGCAGCAGCTGGTTCATCCGGAACTCGGGGATGACCACCGGCACCACCCGCTTGCCCGTCTTGAAGGCAATCGAGTCCAGCGTCTCGAAGTCGTGCGGGTTGAGCACGGCGATGCTCAGCCGCGTCGAGTCCACCCGCATGGGCAGGTACTCCTTGTCGTCCGCGTGGTTCGACGACACGAGCGCCATCGCCTTCGGGTCCGGCACCAGCTCCCCGGACGCAAACGCGGTGTTGTGCAGTTGACCCAGCGTCTTCGCCAGGTCCTGCTCGGACACCAGCCCGAGCTCCACGAGGTTCGTCCCGAGCCGCCCGCCGTGCACCACCTGTGCCTCGAGCGCCTCCTCGAGTCCCTCGGCGGTGACGAGACCTTCCTTCAGGAGCATTTCACCCAGGCGCATGGCCTCCGCTTGTAGCCGTGCCCCGTCCCGCTCCGCAAGCGCGCCCACACCCGGCGCGCGGTGGCGCTAGTCCTCGGGGTGGTGGCTGAGCGCCACCCGGTTGCCCTCCGGGTCCCTCACGTACACCGACCACCGCGTCTCGTGCTCCAGGGGGACCCCCGCCCGGGCGAGCGCCTCCACCGCGCCGGCCCGTCCGGACTTCGGAATCCGGAACGCCAGCAGCAGCAGGCCCGGCCGCTCGTGGCGGAACGGGCTGGGCTCCGGCTCCGTCCCCGCTGCCTCGATGGCCAGGAAGCCGCCTCCGGGCACGCCCACCCAGATGCTCCTCAGGGAGCCGTCCGGCCTCAGGTGCCGGGTCAGCTCGGGGAAGCCGAGCAGGTCCCGGTAGAAGGCGGTCACCCGCTCGATGTCCCTCGCCTGGATGGCCACATGGTGGAAGCCCTGAACGTCCATGGCGCGGATGCTATGGTCTGCGCGCTCATGGCGCGACTGCTCGTCGTCGAAGACAACCACGAACTGGCTTCCCTCATCGTCTCCGCGGCCGAGAGCCGGGGGCATGAGGCGCGCGCCGCCTATACCGGCGAGGCCGCCCTGGAGGCACTCGGCCCCGGCTCCAAGTGGGACATCGCCCTCGTGGACCTGCTGCTGCCGGACATCCGCGGCAGCGAGGTGCTGGGCGCGCTGCGCGCCCACGGCATCCCCGCTGTCGCCGTCAGCGGCGTCTACAAGGGGGACCGCTTCGCCCAGGAGGCCGTCCAGGTCCACGGCGCCCGCGCCTTCTTCTCCAAGCCCTTCGAGCTGAACGCCGTCATGGAAGCCCTGGAGGAGGCGGGTGGAATCTCACCCGAGCCCCGCGCGTCCCCCCCCGTGCCGGAGTCCGCGCCGCCCGACGAGCTCCTCGACGAGGACGACCTCATCGTCCTGGAGGAGCTGGCTCCCGAGCCCGAAGAGGGCGACGCCGCCTCCTCCTTGCACTCCGTGGCCGAGACGGAGGCACTGCCCGTCCCGGACGATGGTGAGCACGCCCTCCCGCTGCCCTTCGAGCGGCGCGAGAAGGTGTGGAGCCCCACCGCCGCCTCCCCGGCCACCCCCTCGCGCGGCACCCTGCCCGAGTGGACGCTCGCGGGAGACCTCAAGGACACCTCCGTCGCGCGGCTGCTGAACGCGTACTACGAGGCGCGCCACCACGGAGAGCTGAAGCTCAAGCAGGGCTCCATCCTCAAGGTCGTCTACTTCGAGGCCGGCCGCATCGTGTACGCCGCCTCCAACCTGGGCCAGGAGCGCTTCGGCCGCTTCTGCGTCCGCCGAGGCGTGCTGCCCGAGGCCCGCCTGGCCGAGGTGGCCGCGTACGCGAAGGAGCACGGCCTGCGCACCGGCGAGGCCATGCTGCGCCTGGGCCTCATGGACGCCGCGCGGCGCCAGCAGCTCCTAGAGGAGCAGGTGAAGGAAATCATCTGGTCCACCTTCACCTGGACGGAGGGCCAGTACGGCTTCAGCGCCATGCGGCCGCAGCGCGCGGACCTGGTGAAGCTGTCCGTCTTCCCCGGGGACCTGGTGCTGGAGGGCATGGAGAAGACGGAGACGCTGGTGGCGCTGCGCCAGCGCATGCCGCCCTCGCGCCGCCTCTTCCCCACCGCGGACCCGCCGTATGGCCTGCACGAGCTGAAGCTGCAGGGGCCGCAGGCGCTGCTGCTCGCGTACGCGGACGGCAGCAAGACGGTGGAGGACCTGCTCGCGCTCACGGACCTGTCCGAGCGTCAGGCCCTGGCCACGCTGCGCGGCCTGGAGCTGCTCGGCGTGCTGGAGGAGCGGCCCGAAGCCCCGAGCCGCCGCCACCGCATCACCTTCGGCCTCTAGCCCGCCGCGCCGTCCCGACGGCGGCGCAGCAGCCGCGCCAGCGCCAGCAGCCCGAACACGGCCGCGCCCGAGCCCGTCCCCGCTCCCGAGCAGCCACACCCGGAGGTGGCCTGCTCCTCGGGCAGGGGCGCGGACACCGGCACGCCGTTGAGCAGCACCTCTCCACCGAAGTGGGGCGAGGTCAGCAGCCGGGGACGCGCCACGTAGGTCAGCACGGCGGTGCCGCTCGCCGGCAGCGGGATGCCCTCCACCGCGAAGCCGTCCTCTCGCGCCTCCTCCGCCATGGGCTGGCCGTCCACCTTCACGCTGCCGGGCAGCCACTCCAGCCCCTGCACCTGCTCCACGTGGCGCAGGCCGGACACCGGGCACTCCGTGGTGTTGCGCAGCCGCACCACCACGCCCACCAGGCCATTCTCCGAGCCCGTGGGGGACTCCGTCTCATGCGTCAGGTCCACGAAGGGCTCGGTGGTGATGGGCACCACGTGCTCGGTGGTGGCCGTCCTGCCGCCGGCCGCCTCCGCGGTGACGCGCAGGGTGATGGACTCGCCCACCAGCCCCTCCAGCCCCGTCTCCTGCGTGCGGGGGGTGACGCTCTCACCGGACAGCGCGTCCTCCGTGAGCGCGGGCCCGTCCACCTGCGTCCACAAGAGGGCCGCCGTGCGGCAGGCACCGGCGGGAATCGCCTGGGTGAGCGTGCCGGTGACACCCTCGCCACAGCGGGCCACCAGCGCCCCACCCTCCAGCGCGCCCAGCCGGACGTCCCGAGCGGGCACCGTCACCCGCGCCTCCGCGGTGCCTCCGTTGCTCCGGGGCTGGCCGCTGTCGTCGAGGAGCGCGCCCTGGACGAGGTACTCCGTGGCATCGCAGGTCTCCGGCACCGGCGGACTCCAGGACCCCGGCACGGACACCACCTCGGATGCCAGCTCCGGCCCGCCCGTTCCCTCGCTGAGCGCCATGCGCGCCCGCAGGGCGTACTCGCCCGGGCAGAGCAGCGACGTGCCCAGGTTGACGTCCACCTGCTGGTCCGCCGCGGGCACCGCCGTCAGGTTCAGCCCGGCGGTGGTGGCGTCCTCCTCCGGGGGCTCCGCGACCACGCGAACCTGCGCCTCGGTGCCTTCCTGGAGGCCGCCCTCGATGGAGTTGATGCGGTTCCTCGCGGTGAGCGACAGCGTGGCGCGCGCGCACGCGGCGGCCTCCACCCGGAGCGCTCCGCTCACCACCTCGGACGCGAGCGAGACGGTGCCGCCGTCCGAGTCCTTCACGGTGAGGCCCGGGGGCACGCCCTCCCCTGGCGCGGTCAGCCGCCACACCGTCTCCACCGGGGGCAGGTCCGGCGTGCCGGGAGCGCAGGGGAGCAGCGCGTCGGGCGCCACCTCCACACCCGCGTCCGGGCCAGAGGCCAGAGCCCGCTCCGCGTCCGGGTCGAAGGGCGAGGAAGGCCGTCCCCAGGCAGTCACCGTCACGGCGAAGCTCGTGGGAGGCGACGCCAGGCCGCCCTCATCCAGGCCCTGCACCGTGTACGTGTAGACGGTGCCAGCTCGCGAGCACACGAAGTCCGGAGGCGTGAAGGTGGCCGTTCCGTCGGGGGCCGTGGCAAGGGCAGGCTGGCCAGCGCCTCCGTCCCACCTGTAGCCCACCGTGGCGCAAGCGCCCGCCGGGGGAGGCGTCGCCGTGAAGACCCTCGGCGGTCCAGCCGCGGGGGTCGAGGCCGCCGTGGGCGTTACCCCCGGCGCCTGGGGGCCCTGCTGGTTGACGATGGTGACGCTCAGGCCCGCGCCCTGGTCATGCGCCCCCAGGCCATCCGACGCCCAGAGGTTCAGCACCCGCGTCTCGTCCTTGCAGACCTCTCCTCGTGGGGAAATCACGAGGTCCAACGTGTCCGGCTGGGCCGCGGCGCTCACGTCCAGCAGGTCCGCCGCCGCCAGCGCATCCACCGAGACACGTACCGCGTCGCCGTCATCATCCGTCGCGGTGACCTGGACCGCGACGGGCCCGCTCCCCTCGTTGATGGGCCGGGCCTGCGTGCCCGTGAGGAACCGGGGCGACGCCGCGTTGGTGTAGAGGATGAGGTTGTCGCTGGAGTCGCCCGGGCTGTCCAGGGTGATGACGCAGAAGGCGGAGCCCACACAGCCCACCTCCACCGCGCGCACCGGCAGGGGGCTGGCCGCGAACTCAGGATGGACGCGCCACAGCGTCCCCGCATCGGACGCGCTGTCGGTCGGCACGGCGCCCAGCACCACGGGGATTCCGCCGGCCCCCGTCCCCACCGCCAGGCCAAAGCCCTCGCCGCGCACGCTTCCCGTGCCGGTGTTCACATCCACGGAGGTGATGCCCAGGGGCGTCCCACCATCGAGCACCGTGACGCGCGAGAACGGAGGGGAGATGGACCCGGGCACGACCGGCGGCGGCACGAGCTGTCCCCGGAAGAGCCCGTCGCTGTTGCCGAAGAGCGCTATCGGATGGGGCCCGTCCGCGGCGATGAGGTCCACCGTCGCGGGAGGCACCGTCGTCAGGGCGTCGGAGATGGAGACCTCCGCCATCTCGTCACGCCCCTGGTACCACAGGAACTCGGAGGCGCCGCTGCGGACGTGGAAGAGGGCCTGGGTACCGCTGGCCGTCTCCGTCACTCCCATCACCGTCGTGGGCGTGTACACGGGGTTGGAGATGGTCAGCCAATCCCAGGGAGGGTCTCCGACCTCCGCCAGGGGCGCGTAGAGCAGCTCGAGCGTGGCCGTGTCGAGTCGCACCATCGCATAGCCGGTCCCCGAGGGCGTGAAGCGCACCCGCTGCACGGCGCGGGTGCTGATGTTCGGGTTGTCGGGGCTGATGTTCCCGGAGGCCAGGCAGTTCTGGACGCTGGACAAGCTACCGTTGGGCGCGACGACGGCGAAGCAGCCCAGGGGAGACAGGAAGGTGCCGGGCGCCCTCCCCTCGAAGAACTCCACCGGGGGGTCGGCATTCCTCCGGAGCTCTGCCTTGACGGTCGACGTCACCGAGAACACGCCAGGCGCCCACAGGTCCACGTTCACGGGGACGCCATCCACGCCGGACGGCGCACTCGATGCGTGCGCCACCGCGGAGAGACCCAGACAGAGGCTGAAGATGGCGGCGCGCACGGAGTGCTCCTAGTAGGCCACTTCGGCTCGCAGGTAGAGCCGGTCCTGATTCTCCGACGAGTCGGCCGTCAGACCCAAACCGCTGAAGCCGAGCAGTGTGTACCCGGTGGCCACTCGTAGACGTTCGTCCACCCGGTATGCGACCTCCACCCTCACGGCCGTCAGCCGCTCGCCCTCCGGTGAAGCCGTCCTGCGCGCCAGCTCGGCCGCCACCTCCAGGCCGCCCACCACCCGCACCGCCGGGCGCACCGTGCCCGTCCACACCCAGCGCACCGAGTCCTCCAGGCTGGAGCGGCCCGCGTGCAGGCCCGCCCCCACGGAGACCCGGTCTCCCGCCTGGACGGCCGGCAGCAGGGAGAAGATCTGTAGCGCCCGGTCACCGAAGGCGGCGCGCGCGCCGGGCAGCAGCTCGCGGGTGATGGCGTAGCGTCCCACCACCAGCCACGGCCCGGGACGCCACGCCACCGCAGCGTAGCCCTCCACGAACCTCGCTTCGAGCGCCTCCTCATTGACGGTGCGGGAGAAGTCCACGCGGCCGGAGGCCGTCACGTCCTCGCGCAGCTCCGCCTGGGCGGCCAGCGCCACCACCGTCTGCAAGCGGTCCACCGGCGTCTGGGCGCCGCGCTCCGGCGTGCCCTCCTCCCGGCGCAGCTCCACTCGGCCCTCCACGCGCAGGCGCGCCAGCAGGAGCTGACCGAAGACGCCCGCGGTGTCCCGCCTCAGCGCGCTGTCCACGTCCAGCAGGCTGCGCACGCCGCGCTCGTAGCGGGCACCCATGCTGAAGCTGCCCGTCACCTGCTGCTGGAGCCCCACCGCCCGCGCCAGCCGCACGGTGGTGGCGTCATGCGCGCCCACGTCCTCCACGAAGAGCGCGGTGCCGCTGTCCGGCAGCTCCGTGCGCGCACCCGTCAGCGTCCGGCCCGCGCCGAAGTCCGGCCCGTCCACGTCCACCGAGTAGCCGCCGTAGTAGACGTCCTGCCCGCTCCGCGACTCCACGTTGGCCCACGCGCGCGGGCCCAGGTCCGGGCCCCAGCCGCCGTGCACCCCCACCCGGGTGTCCCGCGCCACGTCCACGTCCGCGCCCGCCGAGGTGAAGGTGTCATCCATCCGCCCCGGGCCCTCGCCGTGCAGCGCCAGCGTCTGGCGGTGCGCCGCCCGCAGCGACAGGCGCTCGGACACGCGCCAGGTGCCCGCCACCCCCGCCGAGGTACGGCCTCCGAAGAGCGCCGGGCCCACGCCGGGGACCTCCGCGGCGCTCAGCCGCGAGTCGCGCACCTCCAGCTGCACGCCCCAGACCGACTCCTCCCAGCCCACGCCCGCGCCCACCGTGCGCGCGGAGAACGGGGTGTCCATGAAGGGCTCCCGGGGGTCGGCCGAGCGACGCTCATCCGCCAGCAGCGTCAGGCGCAGGCGTCCCAGCGGCTGGCGCACGCGCAGCGAGCTCTGCCGGAACAGGGCCGCCTCCGCGTGTGCCCCGTCCGAGAAGCCCTTCGCGCGCAGTCGGAAGGCGGCGTCCACCGCGCTTCCCGAGCCACCCAATGGCCCCGGCCCACGCACCCGCAGGCCCAGCGCCTCGCCCTCCGTCCCCAGCGCCACCCGGGGGCGGATGAAGCTGAGGCCGCCGTCGTCCGACACGCCGAAGAGCTCCGGTGCCACCGCCGTGCCGCGACTGGAGGCCACCTCTGCCTGCAGGGTGTACGCGCCCAGCGCCGCGCGCGCCCGGCCGCTGTAGAGCGTGTACGGCCGGCCCTCGCGGCCCTCGCGCACCGCGGCGAAGCCCACGCGCGCGCCGAGCCACTCGGCCCACACCTCACCACCGGCCGTGTCGTCGGCATCCGCCGCCCGCAGCGCCGCGTAGTCCACCACCAGCACCGGCTCGGGCGCCTCCGTGGGAGAGCCCGTGCGCAGCCAGGACTCGCCCGCGAGGAAGGACAGCGGGCGCGACAGGAGGATGCGGCCGGCGAAGTAGTCGATGTCGTAGTCGCGCCCGCGCACCAGGTGCCGCTCCGCCAGCGGCAGGCCGGTGACGCCGTCGCGCACCTCCACGCGCACCAGCTCCGAGCCCTCCGCCACCGACACCGCGCCCAGGTAGTAGAGGCTGCCGCCGGTGGCGCGCAGCTCCTCGTGCGCCGGCACCGCCGTGAGCAGGCGGCTCGGGTCCGAGAGACTCCCACCAAACGCCTCCACGCCCGCGCGCGCCGCGTCGTCCTCCTGCGGCCCCGTCTTCAGCTCCAGGTAGGGGCCGAAGAGCGGCCGGTGGTAACGGCCCACCTCGCCGTCCTGCACGAGCGCCCGGTACGTGCCCAGGCCGGCGCGTCCGTAGTCCTCGTGCCGGGCCTCCAGCCGCAGGCGGCCCTCCGCGGCGTTGGGCGTCAGCGATACCGAGTCGTCGCCCCACTCCGCGGGCGTGAGGTCCAGGTCCGGCACGCGCTCGAAGCGCTCGGGCACGCGCGGGCGCAGCCAGTCCGGTAGGCTGGCGCCGTGCAGCGTGCGCCCGTCCGTGTCGCGCAGGTCCAGCTCGCCCACCAGCTCCACGTCGCCCACTCGCAGCTCGCCATGGACGGAGCCGCGGCCGCGCAGCTGCACGTCGCCATTCGCGGGCGCCCACGTGGCCTCCACGTCCAGCAGGCCCACGGCGAAGGGCTTCGCGGCGGCGTCAATCTCCAGCGTCTCGTCGCGCGGCGCCTCGCCCGGGACTTCCAGGTGGAGCGGCACCGCGTTGAGCCCCGGTGCCAGCGCCACCGGCACCTCCACGCTGCCCTCCCGCCCCACCACGCGCTCACCCTCGGGCGTGCGCACGCGTGTGCCCTCCGGCGCCTCCACGCGCAGCCGGGTGGTGCCGCTCGCCACCTGCTCATCCCGCCCGGCGGGAAGCTGGAGCGAGCCCGCGGGCTCCACCGGCCGGGGTGCCACCAGCCACCCGTCCTCGCGGCGCACCACGTCCACGCGCTGGCGGAAGAGGCGCACCGCCCCGTCCGGCGCGGTGGCGGTGATGGCCAGCGTGTTCTCTCCCACCACCAGCGGGACGAGCGCGCTCCACGCGCCCTCCGCGTCCACCTCCGCCTCCACGCCCGCCACGGTGACGCGGTCTCCCCGGGCCGCCTGTCCGGCCACGCGGAAGCGCACCGCGCCCTCGCCGGCCACCAGCTCCGCCACCGGCGGCACCGCCGCGTAGGACAGCGCCAGCGGCGGCGCCTGCGTGGCCACGCTGCGCACGGCGAAGTCCTGGAGGACGACGGCGCCCCAGGGCACCTCCACGGTGGCGGCCTCGGGCGTCACCCGGCTGGCGGCCGGCAACGAGCGTGGGTCCACCTTCAGCCGCTGGCGGCCCGGGCGCAGGTGCAGCCCACCCGTCGCGTCCGGCACGCGCGCGTCCACGCCGTTGACGTGGTAGCGGCCCCGCGCGTCCGTGCGCACCTCGCGGCCGGTGGTCAGCACCAGGCGCACGTCCGGCAGGCCCGGCTCGTCCGCGCCACAGCGCCCGTCACCATCCACGTCCTGGCACACGCGGCCTGCAATCGTGGAGGCCAGCGAAGCCGTGTCCGCGGACAGCCCCTGCGCCGCCGACAGGCCGGGCCACAGCAGCACGGCGCAGAGCACCTTCATCACGCGCCTCATGGCCTCACCTCGGCCAGCGCCGTCACACCGGTGCTCACGTCCGCCACGGAGACACCCACCGGGCCCGGGGCCCTCACGGTGAACGAAGTGCGGCCGCCTTCGACTGCCTCATCCACTCGCTCACCACCGGACAGCGCCACGTGCACCCTGCGGCCCTCCAGTACCTGCCCGCTCGCGTCCTCCACCCAGTACGTCACGCGAGTGCCCTCTACCTTCAGCCGGACGTTCACCGGGACTTCGGGCGCCAGCTTCACGGACTGCGACACGGCGGCCGGCACGAGCGGCGCCTCCAGCGGATACACCGGCCCGTCGGGCCCGAGCACATGGACGGTGCGCGCCAGTCCCGGCCACACCCCATGCATCACCTGCAGCGTGCCGGGCCGTGGCGGCCCCAGGCGCACCGTGCCGTCCGCGCCCGTCTCCACCGTCTGGCCATCCACGCGCAGGGGTTGAACCGGCACGGGCAACCCCGCCAGGTCCGATACGCCGGCATACAGCGCGCCGCCCTCGCGCCACACGGAGATGCGCGCGGGCTCGCTGCCCGCCGGCCCCCAGGCGCGGGCCCGCAGGCCGACCTCCGCCGCGTCACCCGAAGCAGGCGGAGTCCACGTGCTGGTGAAGGTGCCCGGCGGCAGCTCCACCGGCGGCGAGAAGGTGCCCACCGGCGCCAGCGTCTCCACCACCGCTCCAGGCCGGGGCCGGCCAAAGGCGTCGCGTGCCGTCACCTGGACCTCCGTGCGGGCGCCGTGGTGCACCAGCGCGTCGGACACGGACAGGCCCACCGTCGCCACCGGCCCCTGCACCAGCTGCAGCGCCAGTTCCTCACGTGAACCGGCGCCCCGCTGCGGCCACGCCGCGGTGATGCGCTCATCCTCGGCCAGCCCACGAGGCGCGGTGTAGCGCCACTCCAGCAGGCCGCCCTCCGCGCGCACCGGGCCACTCAGCGTCCCGTGCCGCGCCTGGGCCGTCACCTTCGCGTCCTCCACCGGCCGGCCCAGCGGGTCGCTCGTGGCGCAGACCAGCCGCGCCCGCGACGCGCCGTCCGCCGGCAGCCGCTGCGGTTGCAGCACGCACGCCAGCCCGTCAGTGGGCGGCAGCATCAGGTCGATGGGCATGCGCCGCACGTTGCCCACCCGGTCCACCACGCGGCCCTGCCCGATGCGGTGCCCCGGTGGGACGATGATGGGCAGGCGGAAGCGGCCGTCCGGGCCCGCCGCCACCGGGCCGAAGGACGTGCCCGCGATGTCGACGGAAATCTGCGCGTCCGGCTCGGTGGTGCCCGGCAGCGTCACCGTCGCGGCCAGCGGCACCAGCACGCGCCCATAGGCGCCGTGGATGGACTGCGGGCTGGGCCACGCGGAGAACGCCACCAGGATGGCCACCTCCGGGTAGCGCGTGTCCGGCAGCACGTAGCGAGCGCGGTAGGTGCCGGGCCCCGTCCGCTCCAGGCCCTCCACCCGGCCGATGCTGGCGCGCACCACCGGCGGCGCGCCGCTGTCATCCGCGGCGCCGTCCGGCCGCAGCAGCCGCACCGTGAGCACCGCCTCCTTGTCCTTCCCCTTCACCGGCGCGGCAGGCTCCAGCGCCAGCCGCACCTCGGTGCCCGGCGGCCCCACGCCGTAGCGCGCCTGGGCCTCCAGCCCGTCCACCCGCGCGCGCACCACCACGTCGCGCGCGCCCGGCTGCGGCACCACCCGGAAGGAGCGCAGCGGCGGCTGCTCGGGGCCGTCCCGCAGCTCCGCGCCCTCCGCCACCACCGACACGGCGCCTGTCGGCACCAGCGCGCCAGCGGCGTCGCGCCGCGCCACCGCCAGGAGGAAGCCATCCGGCGCCACGGCGGACGACGGCCCGAGGAACTCGAGCGTGTCCGCCCAGGCCGGGGCGCACAGCAGCAGCAATGCTGAGAGGAGGAACCGGTTCAGGCGGCTCCCACTCTACAGGGCACGGGGCTCGCGCCGAAGTTCCTTCCGCCTCGCCACCACCCCCACCCGCTGGGGTCGCGCCAGCCACAGCGCCACCACCATCAGCCCCACCAGCGCCAGCGAGCCACCGCCCGTGCTGCAGCCCCCGGGAACCGGGCCCAGGACCCGCACCTTGCCCTCGGGAATGAAGGTCATGGGTGACACCGCTTCCGACTGGAGCGCCATGGGCTGCACGCGCTGGCCGGGGATGACCATCGCGCCGGGTTCCTGCTGCTGCCCGGGTGCGTCATCCGCCTCGCACTTCGGCGGCATGCCGTAGACGCGGAGGCGGAACGAGCTGCCGGGGCTTCCGGAGATGGTCGCCTTCAGCAGGTTGTCGCCCCCCATGACCACGCCCGCGGCGATCAGCGAGACGTCGGGCTTGAACTGCGCGGGCGTCACCTTCTCGTGACCGTTGAGCCACACCCAGCCGGACGTGGCCGGCGCGCTGCTGTAGCCGTTGTCCACGCACAGCACGCCCACGCCCGAGCCGGGGAACTGGAACTCCGCCGAGTTGGGCCCGCCGGTGGTCCGCGTCAGCTCCACCGACGTCAGCAGCGGCCAGTTCTCGGGCTCGAAGCACACCTGGATGGGGAGCCGCCCCTCCTTCTGTCCCGGATCGCAGTGGGGCTCCTCCTGCAGTTGGAAGGTGAAGGAGTGCACGTTGAAGTCGCCGCTCGCGGGCGCCGTCCACACCACTCGCACCTGGCCGTCCGCGTCCACGCTCAGGTCATTGAGGTTCTCGTCCTCCACCCCGCTCGTCAGCACGTACAGCGTCTGCGAGGCCAGGTCATACAGGGCGATGTCGAAGTCGCTCTTGCCCGGGGCCCTCCGCTCGAAGGCCACCAGCGAGCCGCTGATGCTCGGGTTGGCGTCCAGGCCCGGCAGGGCCAGCCGCTGCTCGGCGCCGCCGCCCACCGGCTTCCAGTAGATGTCCCGGTCCGTCACGCCGTCCACCGTGCGCGTGCTGGCGTAGACCACCACCTGGCCGTTGGTGTCCGGCTGAGAGTCCTCGCCCTCGGCGCCGGTAAGGGCCTGGGTGACGAAGCCGCCCTCGCTCCACCGCGCCTCCCAGATGTCGCAGCGCAGGCCCTGCGCGTCGCACTTGGCCCAGACCACCGTCCTGCCATCCGGGGCCACCGAGGGCGTGCGGTCCTGCAGCGTGTCATTCGTGAGCCGGGTGAGGATGTCCCGGTCCAGGTCATACGTGGCGATCTCCGGCTGCAGCGAGTTGCCGGTGTAGCCGAAGTCCTGCCACGCCACCGTGCGGCCACCAATCACCGCCGCGCGCCGGCTGCAGCCCGCCTCGGGGGCCACCTCCACCGGAGTGGCCTCGGGGCCCACGTCGAAGGTGTAGATGGAGCTGGAGGCGCTCACCCGGGTGAACACCACCGTGCCGCCGCTCACGTCCGACACGAAGTCGAATGCGCCCTCGTTGGGGATGGCCGCGTCCTGGCCCGACGCCAGGTCGTGGTAGCGAATCTCACTCGTGCCGCGGACTTCATTCGTATAGGCGACCAGCGCCCCGCTCACGTGCGGGTCCGTCTGGTCACCCGGCCCATTGTTGACGACCCGATGGGTGCCGTGGATGGGGCGCGCCTCCATCTGCGCGAAGGCGGGGTACACCGCGGGGAACAACATGGAAACCAGGGCCAGTGTCCTCAGCATCGGAAACGACCTCCCGGAGAGACCGAGACGACGACCCATGCCTGCGCAAGGCACTGTGGGCCCGGTAGATCCGGTGCTGGCTTCCCACGGCGGTCACGGCCGGCCGTACTTCAGGCCCCGCGGCTTTGCGCACCAAGGCTTTCGCCCTGGATTGCCCTTGAACAGGATGAACTAGGGGAGAGTCTAGGGAGCCTGCTCGCCAGGGGTCAAGGCGAACGGCCACTCGTCCGACTGCTCTCTACGGGGAAGCGTCGTTTGCTTGATTCCAGATGTCCTGAGTGTCCGTCTTCAGGGGTGGCGGAGTGGTGTCGACCACCACGTCCTGCCGGTCCCTCTGTTCAATACGCCCCACTCCGACGGCGCGGACGTCCACCGTGTTGCGGCCCTCGCGCAGCGACACCTTGCGCTCGAAGTGGCCCTCGGCATCCGGGGTAATCGTGACGCCGTCCACCTCCACGCGGCTGCCCGGCTCCGTCTGCCCGCGCACGAGCAGCTCGCGCTCGCGCCGCGTGCGGTCCACCGGCCAGTCCACCTTGAGCAGCAGGCTGCCCGGCACGGCCGCGGGCTCGGACGGGGCCTGTCCCGGGCGGATGACGGCCTGCTGGCCCGCGCGGACGATGACGACCTTGCCCTGCCCGAGCAGAGTCACTTCACCCTCGCGCGTGCCCACCGCCACGGTGCCCCGGCCGTTGTTGCTCATGGTGAAGGAGCCGCTCTGCTCGAGGGTGGCCACCGCGTCGGCGTTGCCCGCCTTCACCTCGAAGGTGTGCCGCTGGCCGGGGCGCACCACGGCCGTCGCCATACCGCTGGCGAGGAGGATGCGGGACACCGACTCCGTCAGGTCCTCCACGGAGATTTCGGTGCCGGGCTCCATGCGCACCTCCACGGCCTCGCCGCCGATGAGCATCGCGTACGAGCCGTCGTCGGTGCGCACCTTCTCGTTGCGGCGCAGGGCCGTGCCCACCTTCGCCGGTTGCCAGGTGCCGTCCGAGTGCAGCACCTCCACGGTGCCGGACACCTCGGTAATCTCCAGCTCCAGCGGCTTCTTCGCGACCGGGGCCGCCACGGCGACGGGCGCGGGCGGAGGGGGCGGCGGCGGAGGGGGCTGGCGCAGGAAGACGAACCACCCCACCGGCAGCGCCGCGAGAATCAGCACGAGGCCGACGAGGAAGGACGTCTGGCGTCGGGGTGGGCGGGGGTCGGCCATGGGCAGCCTCGCTTGCTATCACACCCCGGTGAGGGGCCTCACGCCTTCGGAAGCGTCACGATGAAGCAGGCTCCCTGCCCGGCTTCCGAGCGCACCTCGAGGGTGCCGCTCGCCTCCGTCACCACGCGCCACGCCACGCTCAGCCCGAGCCCCACGTTGGACCACACGTCCTTGGTGGTGAAGAAGGGCTCGAAGATGCGCGGGCGGATGTCCGGGGAGATGCCCTTGCCGGTGTCCTCCACCTCCAGGAAGCCCCGGCCGTTGCGCTCCCCGGTGCGCAGGGTGAGCCGTTTGATGGGCGTCTTCAGCATCGCCGTGCGCGCGTTGGACAGGAGCGCCAGCACCACCTGCGACAGGTGCCCGGGGTCCGCGCGCACGCGGCCCAGCCCCTGGCCCAGCTCGGTGACGAGGGTGATGCCCTCGCCGCGCGTCTGGTGCTCCGTGAGGCTGAGCGCGTCGCGCACCACCGCGTTCAGGTCCACCGGCCGCAGCTCCGCGCGCTCGCGCTGCTGGGAGAAGCGCAGCAGGTTCTGGGTGATTTCCTTGCAGCGCTTGGCGCTCTGCTCGATTTTCTGCAGCGTCCCCAGGTCCGGGTCCGCCGCGCCGCGGTCCAGCATCAGCAGCTGCACGTTGCCGAGGATGCCGGCCAGCGGGTTGTTGATTTCATGCGCCACGCCCGCGCCGAGCTGCCCCACCGCCGCCAGCTTCTGCGCCTCCAGCAGCTGGGCCTGGGCGGTCTTCAGCTCGAAGGTGGCCTCGTCCACGCGCGTGCGCAAGTCATCGTTCCACCGCATCAGCCGGGTGCGCGCCGCCTCCAGCTCGGAGCCCATGCGGTTGAAGGTGGTGGCCAGCTCACTCAACTCGTCCTGGCCCTCCACCTTCACGCGCCTGTCCAGCTCGCCGCGCCCGTAGGCCTCGGCCCCCTGCACCACGTCCGCCAGCCGGCGGTTGAGGCGGCGGGTGAAGAGGGCGCCCAGCCCGAGCAGCACCATGAACGTCGCGCCGATGGACGCCAGCACCGTGCGCCGCATGGCCGTCACCGGCGCCAGCGCGGTGGCCTCGTCCACCTCCACCACCACGTCGAAGCGCAGGCCCTGCGGCACGCGCGCCACGCTCACCCGCCGCGCGGGCGCCTCCACGCGGAAGCTGCGCACGGCGTCCTGCAGCGGCCCGTTGGGGGTGAGCAGGTGCGCGGTCAGCTCCGGCCCCAGCACCTGCATCCGCCGCTCCGGCTCGGAGCTGGCCAGGATGCGCCGCTCCTCGTCCACCAGGTCGATGCGCCCCAGGCCATTGGCCGCGCGGCGCAGCAGCACCGCCTCCAGCGGGGTGAAGACCACCTCCGCCAGGGCATAGGGCGCACCCTCCCCTTCGGCCAGCTTCACCGCCACGGCCACCGCCGCGCGCTGTCCGTCGCCATGGGCGTAGGCGCTGCCCAGCGCCGCCTGGCCCTTGCCGCCTCCGCGAAGGGTCTGCACCGGTACCGAGCGCACCCACCGCTCCAGCCCCGCGGTGTGGAAGGCCGGGTGCCCGTCCAGCGCCTGCGCCCGGAAGACAGGAGCGCCCAGCGGCCGGCCGTCCGCGTCCAGCTTCAGCACCGCGCTCACCGCCGGGGACTGGCCGTAGAGCAGCCGCAGGCCGCCCACCGTCTCCGCGTCGCTGACGGACTCCCAGTCGATGAGCTCCGCCGAGCGGGCCAGCGCGTCCACGACTTCCATGAGCGAGGCGCTGACGGCCTCCGCGGTGGCGGTGGCCTGGGCGCGCTGCTCGGCGTCGATGCGGTTGGCCAGCTCGGCCTCGGCGCGCGAGAGCAACAGGAAGCCGACCGCGGCGAGCGGGAGCACCGTCGCGGCGAGCATGAAGAGGACGAGCTGTTGGTAGAGCCTCATCCGGCCACGGAGCGTACCACCCGCTCCCTGTCACTGCGCAGGAACACCGAGCCGGCAATCGCCTTCGCCCGCTTCTTCATGTCGGCCGCGCGCCGCGCCAGCTCCGCGTGGTCCTGCGAGCCGTCCGTCATCACCGCGACGACAGAGACGCTCATGATGGGGAAGTGCCGCTTCTCACCGTAGCGGTCCTCCGCCTCGATGTGGCCGCGCTCCCGGTCCTGCCTGTCGTAGTAGAGCGGGATGATTCTGTCGAAGGTCTCAATCGCCTTCTGGCAGATGCGGTCCACCGTCTCCGTGGAGGTGATGAACACGAAGTCATCGCCGGCCACGTGGCCCAGGAAGTCTCCGGGGCCACCCTCCTGCGCGAAGATTTCGCGCATCAGGTCGCCCGTCTGGCGCACCACGCCGTCCGCCTTCGCGAAGCCGTAGTAGTCGTTGTAGGCCTTGAGGTTGTCGAGGTCCAGGTAGCAGAAGGCGAAGGGCCGCCGCGCCACCAGCCGCCGCTGCACCTCGCGCTCAATCGCCGTGGAGCCCGGAAGCTGCGTGGTGGGTGACGCGGACAGCTCCTGCTCCTTGCGCCGCATCACGCTCTCCACGCGCGCACCCAGCTCCAGCGCGTCGAAGGGCTTGGTGAGGTAGTCGTCGCCGCCCAGCTTGAGGGCGCGCACCTTGGAGGACGTCTCCGCGCGCGCGGAGATGAAGATGACGGAGATGTGGCCGCTGGCGCGCTCGGCCTTGATTTCCTCCAGGAAGACGAAGCCGTCGCCGTCCGGCAGCGTCACGTCCAGCAGGACGACGTCCGGCCGGCGCTCGCGCAGGGAGCGGCGCCCCTCCTCGATGGAGCCCGCCGTCGCCACGTCGAAGCCGATGTTCTCCAGCACCTCGCGGCAGATGGCGGCAATCTTCACGTCGTCGTCCACCACCAGCACGCGCCCGTGGGCGGGGCCGGCGCGGCCGCGCACCAGCGAGTCCACCGTGGCCAGCAGCTTGTCCGGCGCCAGCGGGCGCACCAGGAAGGCGTCCGCCCCGGCGCGGAAGGCGCGCTGTCGCTCGTCGAAGGCGGACGTCACCAGCAGCGGCGCGCGGCGCGTCTCCGGGTCGTGCCGGAGGATTTCGGCCAGCCGCAGCCCGTCCACGTCCGGCAGCCGCACGGACACCAGCACCATGTCCGGGTGGTAGTTGCGCGCGGCGACCAGACCGTCCTCGGCGTTGAAGGCCAGCCGCACGTCATACCCGCGTCCGGTCATCAGCGCCTTGGCGATGAAGCCCACCTCGGGCTCGCCCTCGATGACCAGCACCCGGCCCCGGTTCTCCTTGCGGCGAGGCAGCGCCGGCGCCTCCTCCGAGTCGTCCGTCGCGCGCAGCTCCGGCGGGGGCTCGGTGGGCAGCACCGCCATGAAGCGCACGCCGTCCACACAGGGCTCGCACCAGATGCGACCGCCGTGGGCCTCGACGATGTTGCGGCAGATGGCCAGTCCCAGGCCGGTGCCGCGCACGGTGCGGTTGGCCTTGGTGCGCGCCTGCTCGAAGCGGTCGAAGATGCGCTCCAGGCTGTCCTCGGCGATGGGGTCGCCGCTGTTCCAGCAGGACATCACCACGTAGCCCGGCAGGCTGGAGGTGGCGTGCAGCTCCACCCGCACCTCGCCGCCCTCCGGCGTGAACTTCACCGCGTTGTTGAGCAGGTTGTTGAGGACCTGGTTCAGGCGGTTGGGGTCCACCAGCGTCCGCAGCGGGTGCCGGGGAAGAATCGGCTTCACCAGGATGCGCTTCTCGGCGAAGGCCGGCTGGTACTTCTCCACCACGCGCTGAATCAGCTCGTCGAGGTACCCCACCTCGAAGTTCATCCGCAGCCGGCCCTTGGCGAACTTCGACAAGTCGAGCAGGTCGTCGACGATGGTGTTGAGCTTCTCGGTGGAGTCCTTCGCCAGCGACAGGTAGCGGCGCTGCCTGTCATTGATGTCGCCGGCCATGAAGTTGAGCACCAGGTCCAGCGCGCCGGCGATGGACGTGAGCGGCGTGCGCAGCTCGTGGCTCACCATGGAGACGAACTCGTCCTTGCGCTCCTCCAGGCGCTTCTGGTCGGTGATGTCGCGCAGCACCACGCACACCCCGCGCAGGGTGCCGCGCGCGTCGCTGACGGGCGTGACGGTGACCTGCACCTCGCGCTCGAAGAGCTTCACCTCCTCGCGCAGCACCTGGTTGCCGCTGTACTCCCAGCCGCGCACCAGGTGGAAGGGCTGGAAGCCCAGCCGCTCCTCCATCATCCGCGTGGTGTGGCCCTCGACGTCGTCGCCCGCCTGGAGGAGGCGCCGGGCGGCCGGGTTCATCACCACGATGTCGTTCTTCTCGTCGGTGAGGACCACGCCGTCCGCCATGGACTCCACCATCCGCTCCATGCGGTGGCGGGCCTCTTCCTCCGCCGAGCGCAGGGACTGGATGGCGTCCGCCGTCTGGTTGGCCAGGACGTCCAGCAGCACGCCGTCGTCCTCGGTGAAGGCGTCCGGCCGCTGGCTGAACAGCGACAGCATGCCCACCGGGCGCCCGCCGGCCACGAGATTCACGGTGAGCTGGCTGGGGTAGACGGTGGCCGCCTCGGCGTCCTGCGTGGTGGTGCCGGCCACGCGGGTGATGACACGGTCCTCCGGCAGGGCGAGCCCGCTGCTCTTGCGGTACGCGCCGAGCATGGACTCCTTCACGCCCAGCAGCGCCTTCTCCCCCACCGTGCCGTGGCAGCGCAGCCGCAGGGTGACGCTGCGCGACGAGTCGGGGGCGATGAGCGCCGCGCCGCAGTCGTACGGCAGCACCCGCGCCACGGCGATGAGCACCCGGTCGATGATGTTGTCGTAGCTGGCCGGGTCGTTCGCGCTCGCGCGGCTCACCTCATAGAGGACGAAGAGCGCCTCCACCCGCTGGTGGAGCTGGCGGATGAGCCGCTCCTTGTCGCGCCGCAGCTGGGTGAACTCCACCGCGTTCTTCACGGTGATGATGAGGTCGTTCACGTCCCAGGGCTTGGTGATGTACCGGTACACCTGGCCGCGGTTGATGGCCGCGATGATGTCTTCCGGGTCCGTGTAGCCGGTGAGCAGCAGCGTGGTGACGTCGATGCCCTCCGCTCGCGCGGTGGCCACCAGCTCGATGCCCGTCATCTCCGGCATCCGCTGGTCCGTGATGAGCACGTCCACGGTCTCACGGCGCAGGAGTTCCAGCGCGGCGGCGCCATCGGGCGCGGTTAGCACCCGGTACCGGCGCTGGAACATCCGCGTGAGGATGTCCAGGACGTCGGCCTCGTCATCGACGAAGAGCAGCGTGTGGCGGGGCTCGGACAAAGCGGATGGAAGTGTACGCAAGAATCGCCGTCCTGCCTCAAGTTGTGAGAAAGGCGACCGTTCAGCACGCACGCCAGGTGCGTGGGGGGACACCGAACGAATTGACTCTACACGTCTGTTCAGGGAGAGTGGACACTGAAAGCCTGTTGCCTGGACGTCCGTGCCCCTAGCCGGACGCCAGCCGAGGGAGGGAGCGCATGGAAGAGCTGACGGAACGCCAGCGCGAGATTCTCAGCTTCATCGTCAAGGAGACGGAGACCCGGGGCTTCCCCCCGACCATCCGCGAGATTGGCGAGCAGATGGACATCCGCTCCACCAACGGGGTGAACGACCACCTGAAGGCCCTGGAACGGAAGGGCTACCTCAACCGGGGTGAGCAGCAGAGCCGCTCCCTGGTCCCCACCAAGCGGGCGAGGCTCGCGCTGGGCCTGGGCATGAAGAAGGACGCCGGCATGGTGGAGGTCCCCCTGCTGGGCAAGGTGGCGGCAGGCGCCCCCCTCCTCGCCCAGGAGCACATGGAGGACTCGGTCAAGATCGACAGCTTCCTGCTGGGCGGGATGAACGGCCGCGAGGTCTTCGCCCTCCGCGTGAAGGGGCAGTCGATGATTGACGACGGCATCCACGACGGGGACTACCTCTTCGTGAAGAAGACGCCGACGGCGCAGCCGGGCGAAATCGTCGTGGCCCTCATCGAGGACGAGGCCACGGTGAAGCGCTACTACCCGGAGGGCGACCGCATCCGCTTCCAGCCGGCCAACGCCACCATGCAGCCCATCTACGTGAGCCGGGCGGAGTTCCGGTCCACCATGATTCTGGGCCAGGTGGTGGGCGTGTACCGCAAGCTGCAGGGCGGGCGCGTCTAAGGAGTCCCTGCCCCCCGCCAGGGGGGCGTTCCGCTCCGAGCAAGCGCCCGGGCGCCGTCCAAGCCCGAGCTGCTCAGGGGCACTTCTGCACGCCAGCATCCGCCGCGGTGACGCGGGCGCATGCGGCCTGCTGCACGGTGGAATCCTTCAGCTCCCGCGCCAGCCGGGCGGTGGTGAGCTGGAGTTCCGTGTCGCTCGCGTACTCCTGCTCGGCGCTGAGGCTGGCGAGGATGCGCAGCGCGTCCGGCTTGCGGCCCAGCTCCGTGAGGAGTCCGGCCAGCTCGCGCAGCTCGCGGATGTCCTGGCCGGAGACGGACTCCAGGGCGGCGTCGAGCTCTTCCAGCGCGGCCTCGCGGTGCTGCATGGCGAGGTGGATGCGGGCGAGCGCCACATGGACGACGGCGCGGTCCTTCACGCGCAGGGACTCCTTGTAGGCGGAGATGGCGTCACCGGGCTTGTCCAGCCGCATGTGGATTTCGCCGACGAGCTCCCACAGCGTCGGGTCCTTCGGGGAGCGGCCCGCGGCTTCCTTGTAGGCGTTGGCGGCCTCGGGGAGCTTGCCGGCGCGCACGAGCGCATCTCCCAGCGTGGTGAGGACCTCGGGCGTGCGCACGCCCTGGCTCACGGCGCGTGTCGCCTGTTTGAGCACCTCGTCGTGGCGGCCCTGCTGCGTCAGCACCTCCAGGGCGCGCATGGTGAGCGCGGACCGCGCCTCGCCGGTCGTGACGTTGGCGGCGAGGGTGAAGTGGCGCACGGCCTCTTCGTGCTCGCCCTTCTTGAGGTGCAGCTCGCCGAGCGACTCGAGCGCGTTGTAGTCGTTGGGGAAGAGGCCGATGGCCTTGCGCAGGGAGCTCTGGGCCTCGGGCACCTTGCCGAGCTGGGCCTGGATGAAGCCCAGGCGGCTCCAGTTGGTGGAGCGCTTGGGTTCGAGTTGGACGGCGGCCTCGAACTCGGCGGCGGCGTCATGGATGCGACCCATGGAGAGGAAGACCTCGCCCCGGGCGGCGGGGAGGCGCGGGTCGTTCGGGGTGAGCTGCTTCATCGCCGCGAAGGAGGCGAGCGAGGCCTCGAACTGGCCCTGGAGGTACTCGGCGGTGCCCTTGAGGTAGAGGCCCTCGGCGTGGTCCTTGGGGTTGACGCGCGGAGGGCCATCGTCACACGCGGCGGCGGCGAGCAGGGCGAGCAGCGGGAGGACGCGCAGACGCGGGGACATGGAAGCTCCGACTCTCAGAAGTGGTACGAGATGCCCGCGTTGAGGTCCAGGTTGAGACCGTCGCCGAGCTTGGACTCGGCGAGGCCCATCACCGCCTGCGCGACGTTGGTGCCGGCCTCGAGCTGGAGGCCGACGTGGCCGGCGATGAGGTACTCGAGGCCGGCGAAGCCGACGACGGTGGGCAGCGGGCCGGTGGACTGGAAGATGCCGAAGTCGCCGAAGGACAGCTGCACGCCCAGGCCGAAGCCCCAGTAGGGCCGGAGGGTCTTCGCGACGTTGTGGTAGTGGCGCGCGCCCACGAGGCTGGGGAGGACGTTGAGGCCGCCCTTGGCGCCCTCTTCATTGGAGCGCACGTAGGAGAAGCCAATCTGCGCGAAGGCGACCCACTCGGGGTGGAACCAATAGCCGAGCTCCAGGTCGGCGCCCGGGTTGAGGGTGGCCAGGTTGTCGATGAAGTTGTTGTTGATGCGCAGGCCCAGCATGTAGCCGCCGCCGCCCGTCTTCGTGGCGCCGTCCAGCAGCGGGCGGGCGGTGAGGGACTCCTCGGGGGAGACGACGAGCGCGGCGAGGAGCTCATCGGCGACGGCCTCGGCGGTGCGCAGGAGGGTGTCGGCCTCGGGGGCCTCGGCGCGGGGCTTGGCGAGGCTCCTGCCGCCAATGGTGTCCACGAGGCTGGCGGTGAGGAGGTACTGGTCGCCGAAGCGGTCCAGTCGGCCGGTGATGATGTAGCGGGCGCCGGTGATGGAGGAGAGCTCCTGGAGGCAGGCGCCGCGGTCGCAGGACTTGATGCCGAGGAGCTGACGCTGGCGCTCGGCGTCGAGGACCGTCTCGATGTCGCGCTGGGAGAGGACGCGCAGGCGCGGGGACTCGGAGAGGCGGGAGGCGATGAGCGAGGTGACGCCGGGCGCGGAGTCGCGGGCGGACTCGTTGGACTCCAGGGTGAGCACCGCGACGACGAAGGAGTCCTTCTCGGGCTCCGGGGCCGGAGTCTGCGCGGGCGTGGCGACGGGCGCGGCAGCGGCGGGCGGCGTCACCAGGGCCGGCGTCTCGGAAGCGGAGGGAGGCACGGGCGCCGGCACGTTCGAGACGGGGGCTGGTGCTTCGGAAGCGGAGGGAGTCGCGCTGCCATCCGCGGGGGACGTCACGGTGGAAGTGGCGGGAGCCGCGCTGCCTGCGGTGGGCGGAGGCTGGGCGGCGGCGGGGGCTGCGACGGAGTCAGGTGCGGCACTCCCCTGTGCGGGCGGAGTCTGGGCGCGAGCGGCCGAGGCGAGGAGGACGAAGAGGGAGGCAAGCAACGGGAGGGAGCGCGGCACGGCGCGACACTCTACCCTCACCCGGGCCGCTCACAGAGGGCCGGTTGGTCGCCCTGCCACATCCGCTGCTCGGCCGTAGGGCCAGGGAGGCGGGCAGGCGCCCGCCCCCGCCTCATGACGATGGCATCGGCCCCAGGTATTCGAGCGGGTCCACCGGCTTGCCATCCAGCCGGACCTCGAAGTGCAGGTGCGGCCCGGACGTCTTCCCCGACTCGCCCACCGTGGCGATGATCTGCCCCGGCAGCACCCGCTGTCCCGTGCGCACGCGCAAATCCCGATTGTGCGCGTACAGGGTAATCAGCCGGTTCGAGTGCTCCACGATGACGATGTTCCCGTACCCACGCTGCTCGCCCGCGTAGAGCACCGTGCCGTCCTTCGCGGTCTTCACCGGGCTGCCCGCGGGCGCGGCCAGGTCGATGCCGTCATGGGGCTCCTTGCCCTTCTTCCCGAAGCGCCCGTACAGCACCCCCTTCAACGGCCAGTCCAGCATCCCCTGCGTGGCCAGGCGGGGCCGGGAGCCCGTCCCCGGACGCGGCGCGGGCCGCGAGCGACCCGGCGCCTCCTCGCGACGCGCCACCACCGGCACGCTGCGCCTGGGGCCACCCGTCCGCACCGGCTCCGAGTCCGCCTCGGCCAGCACTTCCGGCGCCTCCGCCGACCCGCGCTGCTCCACGCCGGGAACGGTCAGCTCCTGCCCCACCGCCAGCGTCCACGGCGCCTTGATGCCGTTGGCGGCTCCCAGTTCCTCCACCGTCAGGCCGTACGTCTTCGCGATGCGGTACATCGTCTCGCCCGCCGCCACGCGGTGCCGCACGGACACCAACTCCGGCTCCGGGTGCGCGCCCCGCAGGGCGAACGGCAGCGCGACTGGCTTCCCCGAGGACGCCGCCGCCGCCGGAGCCACGGCGGCACCCTGGGATTCACCCACGGAGTCCAGCGCCGTGTCCGGACCGGGCGCGGCGGCCCGGGTGCCCACGCAGCCGGAGAACAGCACGGCCACGAGCAGCACCCGGAGCGCCCCACCCGCTCGGCTGGACACGGACGGCCTCAACGCTAGGCACCATCCGGTTCGTGCCGGTCGAACCCGTCGACCCGCCACCCCGAGAGGTCGGCGAGGCGCCCGTGGTCTGTCAGCTCGAAGTGCAGCGGCGTCACCGAGATTCGCTTGTCCAGGTGCACCGCGTTGCAGTCACTGCCCGCAATGTCCTCGTGCTGGTACTCGTTGCCGCCAATCCAGTAGTACTTGCGGCCGCGCGGGTCGACCTTCTCCACCACCGCGTACCCGTAGGTGTGTCGGCCCTGGCGCGTCACCACGTAGCCGTCCGGCTCCACCCCACCGGGGATGTTCACGTTGAGGAGCATCCGCGGCGGCAGCGGCCGGGCCAGCGCGCTGGCCACCAGCGAGCGCGCGAAGCGGGCCGCCGGCCCGAAGTCAAACTCCCCCCGGGCCACGAGGCTGAAGGCGATGGCGGGAATCCCGAGCAGGGCCCCCTCCATCGCCGCCGCCACCGTACCGGAGTACATGACGTCTTCCGCCAGGTTGGCGCCGTGGTTGATGCCGGAAACCATGAGAGTCGGGCGATCATCCTTCATGAGGTGGTTGATCGCCAGATAAGCGCTGTCCGCGGGCGTCCCGTCGACGGAGAACCACCGCTCGCGCACCTCCTTGATGCGCAGCGGCCGGTGCAGGGAGATGGCATGGGAGGCGGCGCTCTGCTCGCGGTCGGGCGCCACCACCCACACCTCGCCCAGCGGACTCACGGCCTCCACGAGGGCCTTGAGGCCCTCGGAGAAGTAGCCGTCGTCGTTGGAGACGAGGATGCGAGGTTGCTTGTCGCTCACGGGCTCACTTCTTCTGCGCCAGGGAGCGGAAGACCGACCTGCCGGCGTAGCGGGCCGCCGCGCCCAGCTCCTGCTCGATGCGCAGCAGCTGGTTGTACTTGGCCACGCGGTCCGAGCGCGACGCCGAGCCCGTCTTGATCTGCCCGCAGTCCAGCGCCACGGCCAGGTCGGCGATGGTGGTGTCCTCCGTCTCACCCGAGCGGTGGCTCATCACCGACGTGTAGCCCGCCTTGTGCGCCATGCGCACGGCGTCGAACGTCTCCGTCAGCGTGCCAATCTGGTTCACCTTCACCAGGATGGAGTTGGCCACGCCGGTGTCGATGCCCCGGCCCAGGCGCTCCACGTTGGTGACGAAGAGGTCGTCGCCCACCAGCTGCATCTTCCCGCCCAGCGCATCGGTGATCTTCTTCCAGCCGTCCCAGTCATCCTCCGCCATGCCGTCTTCGATGGAGATGATGGGGTAGCGCTCGGACAGGCCGCGGTAGTAGTCGAGCAACCCGGACGAGTCGAACTCCTTGCCCTCGCCCTTGAGCTTGTACTTCTTCGAGCCCTTGTCGAAGAACTCGCTGGCCGCCACGTCCAGCGCGAGGAAGAGCTGCTCGCCGGCCTTGAAGCCCGCCTGGTCGATGGCCTCCATGATGAGCTTCAGGGCCTCCTCGTTGGCCGGCAGGTCCGGGGCGTAGCCGCCCTCGTCGCCCACGCCGGTGGCCAGCTTGCGGCCCTTGAGGATCTTCTTCAGCGCGTGGAACACCTCCGCGCCCCAGCGCAGGCCTTCAGCGAATGTCGTGGCGCCCGCGGGCACCACCATGAACTCCTGCACGTCCACGCGGGTGTCCGCGTGCGCGCCGCCGTTGAGGATGTTCATCAGCGGCACGGGCAGGGTGCGCGCCTGCGCGCCGCCCACGTACTTGTACAGGGGCAGGCCGTGCGCATCCGCCGCCGCGCGGGCACAGGCCATGGACACCGCGAGGATGGCGTTGGCGCCCAGTTTGCCCTTGGTGGGCGTGCCGTCCAGCTCCAGCATCTTCTGGTCCACGGCGAACTGGTCCGCCGCGTCCAGGCCCACCAGGCCCGGGGCCAGCGTGTCGGTGACGTTCTGCACCGCCTTGCGCACACCCTTGCCCAGGTAGCGCCCCTTGTCGCCGTCGCGCAGCTCGATGGCCTCGTGCTCGCCGGTGGAGGCCCCGGACGGCACCGCCGCACGGCCCCGGGAGCCGCCGGCCAGCAGGACCTCGGCCTCCACGGTGGGGTTGCCGCGGGAGTCGAGCACTTCGCGCGCCACGATATGGACAATCTCGGTCATAGGTCGCCGTTTCTAGAAGAGGGCCTCGGAGCGGGCAAGCATGCTCGCATCCGGCGCTGCTACAGTGTCCACCCGCCGAATGCCGCCCAACCGCCGCCAAGCCCTCAAGGGGCCTGACCCCCTCCTCGCCCAGCGCCGCCGGGGTGCGTTGCTGGGCCTGGCCGTGGGCAATGCCCTCGCCGTGCCCACCGCGCACCGCCCCCTCATGGCCGTGTCCTTCCCCACGCCCGCCGAGGGCCCCTACCTCAAGCTGATGGGCGGGGGGCCCCACGAGCTGCGCAAGGGCCAGGTGACGGAAGAGGTGCAGCTCGCATGCTGCCTCAGCCACAGCCTGCGGGACTTGAAGCGCTACGACGCCGCGGACGCGCTCCGCCGCTACCGGGGCTGGCAGCCCCACGCCTTCGACATCAGCGAGCCCATGAAGGAGGTGCTGGAGGACTGCCTCGCCGGCCCACCGCTGGGCGCCGGCCGCCGGGTGTGGCTGCGCGCCTTCCGCCAGCCCGCGGGCGTGGGGAGCCTGGCGCGCACCGCGCCGCTGGGCGTGTACCTGGCGGGCGACACCGCCGCGCGCACCCAGGCCTCGCTCGAGGACTCCGCCCTCACCCACTTCGACCCGCGCTGCCAGCTCGCCTGCGCCGCCTTCAACGCGGCCCTGGCCCGGGCCGTCACCAGCGGCGCGGGGCTGAAGCCCGAGGACCTCCTCGTCGCCGCGGAGTCCGGCCTGCTCGTCGCGGGCGCGGCGCTCGGACGCTCCGCGAGCGACTACGTGCAGGAGGTGACGCAGGCCGCCGCCCTCCTGCGCGAGGACCTGGTGCTGGCCCGGCAGACGGACCCGCAGCTCTACGGGCCGGAGCTGCACCTGCACCGGCCACTGCACGCCGTCCGCGTCGCCTTCCGGCTGGCCTTCTGGGAGCTGCTCCACGCCCCAACCGCCGAGGCCGCGCTGCTGGACGTCGTCCACCGCGGGGGCGACACGGAGGCCCACGCCGCGATTACCGGCGCGCTGGTGGGCGCCTTCCACGGCGAGGAGGCGCTCCCCGCCGAGTGGCGCAAGGGCGTGCTGGAGGCGCTCGCCACCGTGAAGGGCCCCCTCTGGGACGTGTACCACCCGAGGCACCTGCTGACGCTCGCCTCGGCGTGAGCACACCAGGCCCGGGGCCCCGCTCGCGGCCCCACGGAGCCCTGGACGTGAGAAGCCCGCGGGGGTGGTCCTCTCTGGGAGGACACCCACCGCGGGCCGGGTGACACACGGCGCGGCATCAGGGCCGCGCGTTGGAATCAGGACAGCAGGTCGATGACCACCACGCCCCGCTGGGGCTTCTCGTCCTCGGTCTCCGTCCGGCGTCGAGGGCGGTCGTCAGGAGCGGGCAGCGGCAGCTCCACCACCGGCCGCTCATGGTCCTCGCGGCGGCGCTCACGTCGCTTGATTTCTTCGATGATGAAGGCGTCGAGCATGGGTCTTCCGTCTCCCTCAGCCTACGTACCCCGATGTACGCCCGCCGTCCCGCCCCATTACCATTTCCACCTGTCTCAGATGCAAATTAAGAACCCCGGTTCTCCAACGGGTACGTGGCAGCCATCTCGCACGGTTGCTCGTCCGCCACCCGACACCCAGGCCCCACCAACCGGGGCGCGGATGTCATGGAAGCCGAAATACCGCAGGGACGGTGTTCATTCTAATGCCCTCGAATTGGCCCGCAAGCGGTCCAACTCACGGGCAGACCCGTGGCATTCAGGGCGACAAGCTCCCCGCTGGAGGGCCTGCCTGCCCGCCTGCTTCCAGGCGGGCATGACGGCCTGCGTCAGAGGTCCTTTCGGACCTGGGAGGGAGGCTCAGGTCCCTTCCGCGCGGCGCTTGAAGGCCTCCAGCATCTTGGGGAGCGAGGTGTCCACCAAGGCGTTGACGACGGCCTTGGGCACCAGCAGGCCCAGGGCCATCTCCACGTTGTAGGTGGCGCGCGTCTTGCCCTCGCCCTCAGGCTCCAGCACCCAGCTGCCCTTGTTGTCCTTCATCATCTCACCTTCGATGAAGGACCAGGCCATGCGCTTGGGGCGCTCTTCGGTGACGCGGATGGAGTAGCGAATCGTCTTCACCACATCGACCTTGTAGTGAAGCTCCAGGGTGTTGCCCTGCCGGTTGGCGGCGCGGACCTCCTTCACCTCCGGCAGGAACTCCGGGTAGCGGTCGTACTGGGTGATGACGTCGAAGACCTTCTCGACGGGAGCGTTGATGACGATGGTCCGCGTGGCGCCAGGCATGAGTGACTCCGTCTCCGGAAGGGCGTGAAGGACGACCTAGAAAGCGTAGCCCGGCTTCTTGTCGAACTTGTGCACGGACTGGATGAAGCGAACGGTGCCCGTCTTGCTGCGCATGACGACCGAGTGCGTCTCGCAGCCGCCGCCGAAGAAGCGCACGCCCTTGAGGAAGTCGCCGGTGGTGACGCCGGAGGCGGCGAACATGACCTCGCCCTTCGCCAGCTCCTCGGCCGTGTAGATCTTGGAGATGTCGGTGATGCCCATCTTCTTCGCGCGGTCGATTTCGCCCTGGTTGCGGGGGACGAGCCGGCCCTGCATGTCACCGCCGGTAGCGCGGATGGCGGCCGCGGCGATGACGCCCTCGGGCGCGCCGCCAATGCCCATCAGCACCTCCACGCCGGTGTCGTCGAAGCAGGTGGCGATGGCGCCGGCCACGTCACCGTCCTCGATGAGGCGGATGCGGGCGCCCGCGGCGCGGACCTCCTTGATGAGGTCGGCGTGCCGCTCGCGGTCCAGCACCACCACGGTGAGGTCCTCGACGTAGACCTTCATCTTCTCCGCGATGTTGCGGAGGTTCTCGGTGGCGGACTTGCGCAGGTCGATGGCGCCGCGGGCGCGGGGGCCCACCGCGATCTTCTCCATGTACGTGTCGGGCGCGTTGAGCAGGCCGCCCTTGCCGGCCATGGCCACCACGGAGATGGAGCCCGGACGGCCGTAGGCGCACAGGTTGGTGCCCTCGAGCGGGTCCAGGGCAATGTCCACCTCGGGGGCGCCCTCGCTCCGCTTGCCCACCTTCTCGCCGATGTAGAGCATGGGCGCCTCGTCGCGCTCGCCCTCGCCGATGACGACGGTGCCGTCGATATGCAGCGCGTCGAAGGCCTTGCGCATGGCGTCCACGGCGGCCTGGTCCGACTCGTCCTTGTTGCCGCGGCCCATCAGTCGGGCGGAGGCGATGGCCGCCATCTCGGTGACGCGCACGACCTCCATTGCCAGGTTGCGATCCATGTGTGTGCTCCTTGAGTGTCCCTGAAGGTTCAGGTGGAAGCGGCGGAGTCCCTAGGTGGGCTCCGAGGGTTTCATCAGCCGGACGACGGAGTCTGGCAACCGGGTGGGCTTGCCGTCGCGCCCCACGCAGGCATGCAGGGTACGACCGGTGCACAGCAGCGTGCGCGGCTCGCCGTCGCGGAAAAGCTCGTAGGTGAACACGATGGAGGCACGGCGCAACTCGTCCACCGTGACGCGGATGACGATGAGGTCGTCGTAGCGGGCGGGCGACTTGTACTGGCAGCTCGCCTCCGCGACAGGCAACTGGAGGCCGGAGCGCTCCATGTCGGCATAGCTGCCGCCCCGGGAGCGGAAGAACTCGCTGCGGGCGAACTCGAAGTAGCGGAAGTAGTTCGCGTAGTAGACGACACCCATCTGATCGGTGTCGCCGTAGATGACGCGAAGCCGGGCCTCGACCATGAAGCGCTGAAGGTAACAGGGCCCCCGTCGGCGTCCAAGCAGTCGTGCCGCTTGTTGGTTGCTTCTCACCAGCCGACCGGGGCAGCTTCTAATACGTATGATTCGAGCCCTACTGCTGGTGACGGCCCTTGCCGCCCTGCCCGCCTCGGCGCGTCCGCCGCGGCTCACGCTGTTCATCACCGTGGACGCGCTCGGCAGCGACGTGTTGCTGCGCAACCGGCCTCGACTCCAGGGGGGCCTGGGGCAGCTCCTCACCGCGGGCGCCTTCTACCCGTACGCCCGCTACGGCTTCGCCGAGTGCCGCACCGCGCCGGGCCACGCCACCCTCTCCACGGGCACCAACCCGTGGCGCCATGGGGTCATCGACAACCGCTGGGTGGACCGCGCCACCGGCAAGCCCGTCAACAGCTTCGTGGACCCGGCGCACCCGGTGCTGGAGGTGCCGCTGTCGCCGGGGCAGGACGCCAGCCCGGCCAACCTCATGGTGGAGACGCTGGCGGACCGGCTCCGGGTGGCGACGCAGGAGCGGGGCAAGGCGGTGGCGGTGTCGCTCAAGTCCCGCGCGGCCATCGCCATGGCGGGCCGGCTGGGGCAGGCGTGGTGGTTCGACGACGGCGTGGGGAAGTTCGTGACGGGCACCTGGTACACGAAGGAGTTCCCCACCTGGGTGAAGGAGCTGAACGCGCGGAAGCTGCCTGAGTCGTACTTCGGGAAGAAGTGGGAGCTGATGCGCCCCCGCGCGGAGTACGTGGGCGAGGACGAGCGCCCCTACGAGGTGAACGCGTACGGGCTGGGCCGCACCTTCCCGCACCCGCTGGACGGCGGGCTGCCGTCGCCGGGGCTGATCTCCTACCGGGCATTCGGCGTGTCCCCCGACTCGCATGACGTGCTGGTGGAGGCGGCGAAGGCGGCCATGGTCGGCGAGGCGCTGGGCAAGGACGAAGTGCCGGACCTGCTGGCGGTGAGCCTCAGCGGGACGGACCTGGTGTTCCACGAGTTCGGTCCGTACTCGTGGGAGATGCAGGACTCGCTGCTGCGGCTGGACAAGGCGCTGGGCGACCTCATCGCCGCGGCCGAGCGCGCCGCGGGAGGCCGGGCCAACCTGGTCATCGCGCTGACGGCGGACCACGGCGGGGCGACGGCGCCCGAGCAGTGGGCAGCCCAGGGGCTTCCGGCGCAGCGGGTGAGCCCGGTGGTGCTGGCGCAGGAGCTGACCCAGGAGCTGCGCAAGCAGTTCGGCGGCGACGTGACGGCGTCGCTGGAGGAGCTGGACGTGTACCTCTCCGGCAAGTCGCTGGAGGGCCCCAAGGTGGACGGCGCGGCGATGCGGCGCGCGGCGGCGGCGTGGCTGGCGAAGCACCCGGCGGTGGTGACGGCGGTGGCGCGGGACGACCTGTTCACCGCGCCGGACATCGCGGGCCACCTGACGCCGCTGCGCAAGGGCTACTTCCCGGAGCGCAGCGGAGACGTGCTGTACATGGTGAAGCCCTTCCACCTGCTCTACACGGACGCGGAGGGCACGAGCCACGGCACGCCGTACTCGTATGACTCACAGGTGCCCGTGGTGTTCGCGGGCAAGGGCATCAAGCCCGGGGCGTACCTGGAGGAGATGGACCCGGTGGACGTGGCGCCCACGCTGGCGGCGCTGATGGAGATCGGCATGCCCGCATCCGCCGAGGGCAAGCCTCGCGCGGAGATCCTCACGGGCAAGTGAGCGTCCGCTGAGTCGCGGGAGATAGTCAGGCCAATCGCAGACGTGGCGGTGGCCTCTGTGTCGCCACGGCCCGGCCAGGCAACCCGCCGAGCGCCTGTCCGTGCTCGAGGCTGAGCTCAGCCGACGCCATTCGCAGCTCACGGTCAAAGGCACCGAGCCGGGGCTCTCACGGGCTGCCGGGCGCCTCCTTGTCTGCCTGGTCCCTCCCTGGAATTTCCGGGTGGGTCAGTGCAACCCTGGCCTCGCTTCATCCTCCAGTTAACAAAACGAACGGGAGTTCCAGATGCGAGGGAATGTGGCGCGGAGTCTCGCGCTCGCCATGCTCTGCATGGCCTCGTCGGCGCCTGCCGCCGTCAGCAAGGACATCGTCGCCGGAGACCGCCGCAGCGCGGCCACGGTGCAGTCTCAAAACGCCTATGCCGGCTATGTCTCGCCGGCCGACAAGGTGTTTCACGTCAGCACGACGGGCAGCGACTCCACGGGTGACGGCAGCGCGGCGAAGCCCTGGCGGACGGTGGTGCGCTCGGTGCGTGGGCTGCCCCCGGGGTCCACCGTCTACATCCACGCGGGCACCTACGACGCCACCCAGGTGGACTTCGCGTCCGCCTCGGCGCTGGACGGCACGGCCACCGCGCCCATCACCCTGCGCGGCGCGCCCGGCGAGTCGAGGCCTGTGCTGAAGAGCAACGGCTCCTCCCCCATCTTCCACCTCAACCGACGGTACTGGATCCTGGACGGCCTGGAGCTGGATGGCCGCTACGCGCGGGTGCATCCCGTCCTCTTCCGCTCGGACCACCTGACGCTGCGCAACAGCCTGGTGCGCGACGCCTCGCTGGACGCGCTCAACGTGAAGGCCCAGCACGTCCTCATCCAGGGCAATGAGATTCGCAACACCTTCGAGCACACCGCCGGCAGCGCCCGGGGCGTGGCCTGCACCGCGCACACCGACTGCTCCGCCGGCAGCTTCTGCAAGCCGGAGTACGACTCCTCCAACGTCCTGCGCCGCTACTGCCGCGAGCGAGATGACGGCCACGCCATCGTCGTCCTGTCCGACTCGCACTCCGTCCTGGTGAAGGGCAACGTCATCCACGACAACACCGGTGACGGCCTCCAGTGCGCGGGCCCCCTGTATGGCTACACCGCCGGGACGCGGCCCGTGGACATCACGCTGGAGGACAACGACATGTTCACCAGCCCGGCCAACCAGGGCGTCGTGGAAGAGGCCACGGACATCAAGGACTGTGACTTCATCACCCTGCGCCGCGAGCGCTACCACGGCTTCCGCGCGGCCCGGCAGGCCAATGGCTCGCTCAACGGGGGCGGGGCCGCCATCTTCCACTTCAGCGCGCAGGGAATGCGGGTGGAGGACTCGGAGATTTTCGACTCGTGCATGGGCCTGGGCCTGGGCAACAGCGCAACCGACCCGCTGGCCAACGTCGTCATCGCCCGGACGCGCTTCCACCACTTCTACACGGGCGAGAAGGGCTGCGGCACCAGCGGCACCTCGGGCACCGCCCTCTACGTGCAGAAGCTCACCGGCGGCGACTTCTTCCACAACACCTTCTCCCAGGCGGGCCGCACCGCGGTGCTCATCTCGAGCGCCGGGTGGACGGTGCGCAACCTGGACTTCTGGAACAACATCGTCTCGCTGTCCGCGTCCGGCTCACGCTGGCTCGTCACGGATGGCGACTTCCTGGTGGACTTCGAGTCGGATGGGAACCTCTTCTCCCACGCGGACGGCTCCGCCGCGCACTTCACCTGCGACTTCCAGCAGGGCCTGAAGGACCTGAGCGCGTGGCGTGGCAGCACCTGTGCTCTCGGCGGCCTGACGCTGAGAGACCCGACCAGCTCGGTGGCCTCGGCGGCCTTCACCCAGGAGGCGGCGGGAGACCTGACGCTCCTGGCGGCCTCCCCTGCCGTCGACACCGCGATGAACAACACGGCGGCGTCGTTCTGCGGCGGTGCGCCGGACAAGGGCGCGATGGAGCGCTGCGCCTCGGCGCCTCCTCCTCCCACGGGTGGAGAGCTGCTCTGGCAGCGGCAGATGGGCACCGTTGCCGACGAATACGGCTATGCGGTGACGACGGACCCGAATGGCGGTGCCTACGTGGTGGGCTACTCGCTGGGCGCGTTCGACTACGACAACCAGGGCGGACGGGACGCGGTGCTGAGGCACTACAGCGCGGCGGGAGACCGGGACTGGGGCCGGCAGTTGGGCGCCGCGGGCGACGAGCAGTCCTTCGGTGTGGCGGCCACGGCCTCGGCCGTCGTCATGGGCGGCCAAGCCAGCGGTGGCGTCGCCGGTGAGGCGTATGCCGGTGGGACGTTCGACGGCTTCGTCGCGAAGTACAACACCCTCGGCACGCGCGAGTGGGTGCGCATGCTGGGCACGGCCGCAGAGGACTCGGTGCGCGCGGTGGCCACGGACGGCACGGACTTCCTCGTCGCGGGCTACACGGCCGGCTCGCTCCAGGCCACCAACGCCGGGCTGAAGGACGCCTTCGTCGCGAAGTACAGCGCCGCGGGCACGCTGCTGTGGGTGCGCATGCTGGGCACGGCTTCGGACGACCTGGCCCACGGCGTGGCCACGGACTCCAGCGGCAACGTCTACGTGGCGGGTGTCACCGGCGGCGCGCTGCAGGGGGCCAGCAGCAGCGGCGGCCAGGACGTCTTCGTCGCGAAGTACTCCGCCCAGGGCACGCTGGCGTGGGTGCGCCAGTGGGGCAGCACCGGGAATGACATCGCCCAGGACGTGGAGGTGGACGGCACGGGCGCCATCGTCGTGGGCGGCTCCACCACCGGCGCGCTGGCGTATACCAACCAGGGCGGCTCGGATGCCTTCGTGTCGCGCTGGACGAGCGCGGGCGTCCTCGAGTGGGCCCGGCAGCTCGGCACCGCCGCGGATGAGTCCGGCTACGGCGTGGCCACCGACTCCACCGGCACCGTGTACCTGGCCGGCTCGAGCACCGGCACGCTCGCGCCCGGCTACATGGGCGGCTACGACGGCTACCTCGTGCGCTATGCCAGCGACGGCACCCGGGGATGGACGCAGCACCTGGGCTCCGCCGCGGACGAGGTGGTGCTGGGCGTGGCCACGCGGACGGGCAACGGCGTGTACCTCGTGGGTGGAACCCTGGGCACCCTGCCCGGACAGACGAGCGCGGGCGGCAAGGACCTGTTCCTGGGCCGCTTCGCGCAGTGAGGGTGGGCCGTCAGGCAACCCGCCGCCAGAGTCGAACACCTGAAGGGCCGTGACCGGATGGTGCGGTCACGGCCCTGCGCCGCACAGAGGGGCGGTGCGAAGGCACCGCCCCCTCCCGGCTCACGCCTCCGAGGCGCGAACCGAACGTCCTCCGAAGGGAGGGTTGGCCATGATGGCTTGCGCCATCCGGTCCGTGAAGGCACGGCCCTCCCGGGCATAGGACTCCGCTTCCTGGGAGGTCAGGCGCACGCGCACCTCGTACATGGCGATGCCGCCCACGACGACCTCGAGCGTCAGGCCGCCATCCGAAGCGCGCAGCAGTCTGTAGAGGAGCGGGCTCTGGTAGAGCACCTCCTCATCGCTCACGGGACCTCCGCGACCGTGGCCTGCTCGACGGGGGCGTTGATGACCATGATCTCCGGGACGCCTCCGGACGTGTAACCACCGAACTTGAAGCAGTCCGTGTCCTCGGCGGTCTGGCACTTCCACACGCCCGGGTCCTCATCCACCGGAAGGCGCGCGCAGGACTTCGAGGCCGCCAGGTCCAGCGTCATCATCCGCAGCGGTCCCTCGAAGTTCTTCGCGGGCAGCCCGAGCGCCTGACCGATGACCGCGGGGTCATGCTTCCCATCCACCATCGACTTCGCGACGGCGTCCTGGATGGTGGCCGAGGGCGCGGCGAAGAGGAAGCAGCCGCTGTCGTTGCACCGGCCGAAGTTCTTCGCGCCCGTCTGCACGACGAACTTCTGGTAGGTCCCCTCCGGCATCAGCCACGACACCTTGCGGTCCTTGAAGTTCTTCTCGACGTGCGCGTCGATGCCGTACGGGCTCGCGCGCGTGTCCGCCGCCTGGGAGATGGCCTTCTGCGCCTCGTCGCACGGCACCACCGTGGACTCGAAGGCCGGCTCATCCGGGGGCGGAGTCGGACGGACGGTGCCTGCTCCCGTCTTGCAGCCGACGACGACGAACAGGGAGCACAGCAGGGCACTGCGGAGCATTGCTTGCATGAAGGGTCCTCGATTCCGGAAGGAATTGGAAACGAGGAACTATCACAACGCGGTTGCCGTGCCGCGAGCGGAGTGCGGAGCCACCCGCACCCCGCCTGGGCGTCACGCCTGCTTCGGCTTGCTGCGCGTCTTCTTCACCGCGGCGCCGGTAATTTCCAGCGACAGGTCCATTGCCCGCGCGGAGTGAGTCAGCGCGCCCATGGACACGAAGTCCACGCCCAGCTTCGCCAGGCGGGGCAGCCGGTCCAGGGTGACGCCGCCGGAGACTTCGAGCGGGACGCGGCCGGCCGTGAGCTTCACCGCCTCGCGAATCTGCGCGTCGTCCATGTTGTCGAGCATCACCACGTCGGCGCCGCCTTCGATGGCCTCCGCGAGCTGCTTGAGGTTGGTGACCTCGATTTCAATCTTGGTCAGCCGGGGCCCGTGCGCCTTGGCGAGCCGGAGGGCCTCGGAGACGGAGCCACCCACCGCCGCGATGTGGTTGTCCTTGATGAGGACGCCATCGAAGAGGCCGAAGCGGTGGTTGGCGGCGCCGCCCATGCGGACGGCGTCCTTGGCCAGCGCGCGCATGCCCGGCGGCGTCTTGCGGGTATCCAGCACCTTCAGCTTGGACCCCCGCACCGACGTCATGGCCTGCTGGGCCAGGGTGGCGATGCCCGCGGCGCGCTGGACGATGTTGAGCGCGGTGCGCTCCGCGGCCAACAGCGAGCGCATGCGCCCGTGGCAGCGCGCGGCGACCACCTTGGGTTTGATTTCCTCGCCGTCGCGGCGGATCAGCTCCACCTCGACTTCGGAGTCCACCGTCTGGAACACGCGGATGAAGGCCTCCATCCCCGCGAGCACCAGTTGCTCCTTTGCGACCAGCTCCGCGCTGCCCTCCGCGTCGGGAGGAATGAGGGCCTGCGAGGTGACATCACCCGCTGCCCCCAGGTCCTCATCGAGAGCGAGCGCGATGAGCCGATCGAGGTAATCCTGCTGCACGTCGCCTCCAGTTACCGCCGGGCTTTCGCCCGTGCCGTGGGCTTCGCCCGGGTGGCCTTCTTCGCCGCCGCCTTCTTCGCGGAGGCCTTCTTCGCGGGAGCCTTCCGGCCCGTCGCCTTCTTCGCCGCCGCCTTCTTCACGGGGGCCTTCTTCGCCACGGCCTTCTTCGCCGCCGCCTTCTTCACGGGGGCCTTCTTCGCCGCGCCCTTCTTCACCGCCGCCTTCTTCGCAGGGGCCTTCTTCGCCGGGGCCGTGGCCTTCTTCGCCGGAGCCGCCGCCTTCGCCGGAGCCGCCGCCGCCGCCTTCGCGGGAGCCGTTGCCTTCTTCGCCGGGGCCGCCGCCGCCTTCGCGGGAGCCGTTGCCTTCTTCGCCGGGACCGCCTTCTTCGCGGGGGCCGCGGCCGTCTTCACCGGAGCAACGGGCGCCTGCGTCGCGGCCTGCTTCGCCAGCTTGTCGCCCTGCAACTTCACCGGAGCGGACGACTTCTTCGCCGGGGCCGGGCGCGCGGGCTTCGCGGCCGGCAACTGCTTCGCCAGCTTGTCGCCCTGCACCTTCGCCGGAGCGGAGGCCTCCTCGCCAGGGGCCGCGCGGGCGTCTCCGCCCTCCTTGGCCCGGTTGAACTCCCGCATCGCGTCGTCCACGAGCCCCATGCTCATGTACGCAACGCCGAGGTCATGGTGGTCGGCCGGGGACAGGCCCTCCTTGGTGCCCTCGCGCAGCTTCGCGAGCGCGTCCTCGACCTGCGAGTCCGCGGGCTGGGGCGCGCCCTCCGCTTCACCCATCTCACCCTTCAGTTCCTGGCCCAGGTCCACGCCGCCCTTCTCTTCCTGCTTCGGGGCGACCTTCACCTGGGCCGGGGCGGAGGGGGAGGCACCTACCTCGGTCGACTGCGTGTTGTTCTCGGGAGGCGTGTTCTCGGGCATGGGAGGCTCCGGGGCAATCCGCTGCAGGTGGTCCTGAAGCTTGGCCTTGCGCTCGTTCAACTCCTCGACGCGGGCGCGGTCCTTCACCACCACGTCCGGCGGCGCCTTGGCCACGAAATTGGGGTTCTCCAGCTTGCGCAGCACGCCGGCCACTTCCTGCTCGGCGCGGGCAATCTCCTTCTTCAACCTATCTCGCTCCGCGTCCAGGTCGACGAGGCCCGCCAGCGGGACGTAGATCTCCAGATTCGAGCCCACGAAGGCGGCCGCCTGCGGCGGCTTCGCCCCCGGCGCGCTCACCTGCACCTCGGAGAGGCCGGCCAGCGGCATGAGGTAGCCACGCCAGCGCTCCAGCAGCTCACGCGTGCGCGCGTCCGAGCTCTGGATGAACGCCTTCACCTTCGTCGCGGGCGGCAGGTTGCTCTCGCCGCGCAGGGTGCGCAGGCCCTCGATGGCGGCGATGACCGGCGCCATCTCCGCCTCCGCCGCCTCGTCCACCAGCGCGGTGTCCGGCTCCGGATACGGCGCAATCATGATGCTCTCCGTCGGCCGGGTCATCGGCAGCTTCTGCCAGATCTCCTCGGTGATGAAGGGCATGAACGGGTGCAGCAGCCGCAGGATGCGGTCCAGGCTGTAGACCAGCACCGCGCGCGTGGAGTCCTTGGCCTCCGCGTCCTCGCCGTACAGCGCGCCCTTGGACAGCTCGATGTACCAGTCGCAGAACTCGGCCCAGAGGAACTGGTACAGCGTGGACGCGGCCTCGGCGAAGCCGAACTCCTCCAGCGCCTTGTGCGTTTCGACGGTGGCGCGCTGCAGCCGGGAGAGAATCCACCGGTCCGCCAGCGTCAGCTTGCGCTCCGTCAGCGGGCGCGCGTCGAGCTGGAAGTCGCCCATGTTCATCAGGGCGAAGCGGCTGGCGTTCCACAGCTTGTTGCAGAAGGCCTTGTAGCCAGCCAGCCGGTCCATGGACAGCTTGATGTCCCGGCCCTGCTGGGTGAGCGTCGCGAGCGTGAAGCGCAGCGCGTCCGCGCCGAACGGCGGCATGCCCTGGGGGAACTTGTTCTTCAGCGTCGGCTGGAGCTTGTCCGCCGGGGCGCCGAGGACGATGTCCAGGGGGTCGATGACGTTCCCCTTCACCTTGGACATCTTCTCGCCCTTCTCGTCGCGCACCATCGCGTGCAGGTAGACGGTGCGGAAGGGCACATCCCCCATGAAGTGCAGGCCCATCATCATCATCCGGGCGACCCAGAAGAAGATGATGTCGCTGCCCGTCTCCATCACGGACGTCGGGTAGAAGGTCTTCAGCTCGGGCGTCTCGCGCGGCCAGCCCAGCGTGGAGAACGGCCACAGCCCGGACGAGAACCACGTGTCCAGCACGTCCGAGTCCTGGATGAACGACGTGCCGCTGCACTTCGGGCAGGACTTGGGCTGCTCGCGAGCGACGATGGGCTCCGCGCGCGCGAAGTCCACCCCGCCCACCTTCACCGTGGGCGCGTCCAGCGGCAGGTCCGTGTCATCGCCCTGACGGGGGCTGCACGAGGTGCAGTAGTACGCGGGAATCTGGTGGCCCCACCACAGCTGGCGGCTGACGCACCAGTCGTGGATGTTGCGCATCCAGTGGAAGTACGTGTTCGTCCACGTCTCGGGGACGAACTTCGTGCGGCCCTGCTCCACCGCTTCAATCGCCGGCTTCGCGAGCGGTTCAATCTTCACGAACCACTGCGGCGACAGGCGCGGCTCCACCACGGTGGCGCAGCGCTGACAGGTGCCGACGGAGAGCTTGTGGGGCTCCTCCTTCTCCAGCAGCCCCAGCTCCGTGAGGTCCGCGAGCACCTGCTTGCGCGCCTCGAAGCGGTCCAGACCGGAGTACTTCCCGGTCTCCTTCGTCATCCGGGCCGAGTCGTCCAGGATGGTGAGCATCGGCAGCTTGTGCCGGAGGCCCGTCTGGTAGTCGTTGAAGTCGTGGGCCGGCGTCACCTTCACCACGCCGGTGCCGAACTTCGGGTCCACCAGCTCCGCGTCCGCGATGATGGGAATCTCGCGGTCCGTCAGCGGCAGCTTCACCGTCTGCCCGGCCAGGCCCGTGTAGCGCTCGTCCTCCGGGTGGATGGCCACCGCGGTGTCGCCCAGCAGCGTCTCCGGGCGCGTGGTGGCCACGGTGAGGGCGCGGTCGCTGTCCTTGACGGGGTAGCGGATGTGCCAGATGGAGCCGTTCTTCTCCTCGTGCTCGACCTCCAAATCACTGAGGGCGGTGCGGCACGAGGGGCACCAGTTGATGAGCTTCTGGGCCCGGTACATCAGGCCCTCTTCGTACAGGCGGACGAAGACCTCGCGCACGGCGGCGGAGGACGTCTCGTCCATGGTGAAGCGCTCGCGGCTCCAGTCCAGCGAGGCGCCCAGGAAGCGGTGCTGCTCACCGATGCGGGCGCCGTACTTCGCCTTCCACTCCCAGACGCGCTCGAGGAACTTCGCGCGGCCCAGGTCGTGCCGGCTCTTGCCCTCGGACTTCTTCAGCTCCTTCTCCACCACCATCTGCGTGGCGATGCCGGCGTGGTCCGTGCCGGGGAGCCACAGGGCATTGAAGCCGCTCATCCGCTTCCAGCGGGTGAGGATGTCCTGGATGGTGGCGGTGAGCGCGTGGCCGATGTGCAGGCTGCCCGTGACGTTGGGCGGCGGCAGGACGATGGAGAAGGCCGGCTTGTCGGAGGTCGCCTCGGCGCGGAAGTAGTCCTTCTCCAGCCAGTGGGCGTACCAGCGAGCCTCGACTTCGGTGGGCTCGTAGGCCTTGGACAGTTCAGTAGTGTCGGTCATTGCGCACGGCCGACCCCGGGGGCGGGGTCGGCGGGAGGGTCAGGAGGAAACGGCGTAGAACGCCTCAGTGCTGCGTCTCTCGGTCCTTGATGAGCCGCTCGAGCTCCTCACGGATGATGGTCTCCGCGAGCTGCGGTACCACCTCCCAGGCAATCTTCTCGATGACCTCGCGGGAGGCCTTCGACAGCGCCTCGCGGAGCTGCGCCTCGCCACCATCCGCGGCGGACGGACGGGACGGGGCCGGAGCGGCGGAGGGACGGGCGGCGACGGGCGCCGGAGGAGTGCCGATGTCGAGGGAGATCTCCTCCGCCCCGTGGGTGTCGGGCAGCGAGTCCTCGATGCTGATGGAGGGCTGGGCGGCGACGGGCGCGGGCGGCGCCGCGGGAGCGCCCAGGCCGAATGGATCCCTCGCGCGGGCGGCGGGCTGCGGCGCCCCACCCGGAGCGGCCGGCAGCGGCGCGGCCCCCGGAGGACGCGGGAAGCCCGACTGGGTGCCCTGGGGAATCCCCGGACGCGCCATGCCCGGAGGCTGCGCTCCCGGAGGCGGCATGCCCGGACGCGGCGGCATGCCCGGAGCGGGGGCCCCCGGCGGAGGCGGCACGCCCGGACGCGCGACGGCGCCCGGAGGCATACCGGGGCCCGGAGGACGCGGCGCGCCCGGAGCACCCGGAGGCGGCATGCCGGGGCCCGGAGGACGAGCCATGCCAGGGCCCGGCGGCATGCCAGGGCCCGGAGGACGCGGCGCGCCCGGAGCGCCAGGAGGCGGCATGCCGGGGCCTGGAGGACGGGCCATGCCAGGGCCCGGCGGCATGCCAGGGCCCGGAGGACGCGGCGCGCCCGGAGGCATGCCAGCGCCCGGAGGACGGGGGACGCCCGGCCCGGGAGGCACGCCCGGACGGGCGGCGACGGGAGCAGGCTGGGGCGCGGGCTGCGGCGCGGCGGGCGCGGGCTGGGCGGAGGGCGGCAACACGCGCGTGGCCATGGAGGCCGGCATGGTGTTGGACTTCTGGCCCACCAGCGCCTTCACCTTGTCGAGCAGCACCTGGCTCTCGAAGGGCTTGGCGATGTGGTCATCCGCGCGGGCGGCGCGGGCACGGTTCTCGTCGAAGGCCTCGAAGGTGCCGGCCAGCAGCACCACGGGGATGCCCTGCGTCGCGGGGTCGTTCTTCAGCGCCTCGCAGACCTCGTAGCCACTCTTGCCCGGCATCATCACATCGGCGAGCACGACGTCCGGGCGCAGCTCGCGGACACGGGAGATGGCGTCGAGCCCGTTGTCCACCGCGGTCACCTGAAAGTCCTCGGTCGCGAAGATCATCCCGATCACCTTCCGGATGGTGAGCGAGTCGTCGGCGACCAGCAGATTCTTGGGCATCGGTTCGGGCCTCGGGGGGCGTCCACCCCCCTGAATTCGTTGGGGATTCCTGCCGCGATAAGCCTGGGTCGCGGCACTCTGTCAAGCGAAGCAGCTTACGGGTCGCGCTCTGCGACGATCAAGAAAACATGCGCTGCAGGTCCAGGAACAATACGGGCTCGGGCAACCCGGGGGCGCGAAAGCTGCCCGCGGTGTCGTCTGACTCGAAGCGCTGCAGCACTCCGAGCACCCGGGTGGCCGTCAGCCCCACGTTCCGCCCGGCGAGCTCCGTGAGGATGAAGAAGGCCTCCGGCGCCGGGGCGGACCCCAGCAGGGCGGGTACCGAGCAGATGGGCCAGAGCACCTGGGCATGAGGGAAGATACCGGCCACCGGGCCGCTCTGCACGGGCAGGACGCTGAAGGCCTCCCCCCGGACCACCACCTGGGAGACCAGGCCCAGCGGGACGCCGAACAGCCGCCCCTGCGACTCGAAGACCATGGCTCGCTCGGGCGGGGCCTCGGCCCAGTGGACGGGACGCGAGGGGGCGGGCGAGGACCGGGGGCCGATGCGGTGGGGCAGCGCCTCGGCGATGAGCTCCAGGTAGAGCCGCTCCTTGTGGAGCACCGCGCCCCGGCTCAACGGGGCCAGCGAGTCCGCGAGCCCCGGCGGTAGGAGGAAGAAGGGCGCGCGGGCGACGTCGGCCACCTCCACCACCGAGCGCACCCGCACGGCGAGTGTGGGGCTGACGTCGAGCACCACCACCATGCCCGTCCCCTCCTCTGGAGGGCCACCGAGCAGGGCGGACAGGTCCTTCACTTCCAGCACGCCGCGCAGGCTGGTGCCGTTGGCGCCGGACATGGCCACCTCCATGACAGAGGTGGCCTCCACCGCGTAGCGCGTCTCTCCTGCCTCCACGAGCAGGCAGAGCCGGCGTCCGCTTTCGAAGGGTGACACGGCCCTACCCTAGCAGCCTTCCCCCCCTCGGTGCTAAGCCCTTGGATGAGATGGCGCGCATCCTCCTCGTCGACGACGAAAAGATCGCCCGCACCCTCTACGGCGACTACCTCACGGCCGTGGGGCATGCCGTCATGGCGGTGGGCTCACTCCAGGAAGCGCGCGACGCGCTGGCCGGAGACCGCTTCGATGCGGTGGTGACGGACCTCATCCTCCCCGGCGGCGACGGCATGGAGGTGCTGCGGTTCGTCCGCGAGCGCCACCCCGGCGTGGAGGTGGTGGTCATCACCGGCCTGGACAAGGTGGACCCCGCCGTGAGGGCCATCAAGAGCGGCGCGGCCGAGTACCTCGTCAAGCCGGTGGCCCCCGAGGCCCTCCAGCACGCCGTGCGCCGCGCCCTCACCACGCGCGACTTGATGCAGGAGAACGCGTCCCTGCGCCGGCACGTCGCCATGCTGGAGGCGGGGCAGCGCATCGCCACCACGCTGGACAGGGACAAGCTGGCCACCGCCACCGCGAGCGCGCTGCAGGCCATGGCCTCCGCCACCGCCGTGGTGCTGCTGGAGCGCGACGCCTCCGGCCTCCGGCTCCAGGGCACGCGCGGGCTCCCCTCCGGAACGGAGGAGGCGCTGGTGGACTCGCTCATCGCCAGCCTGAAGGACGCGCGCGCGCCCCGGGAGCTGGAAGGGCTGGACGCGGCCTTCCCGCGCGCCCTCTCCCTCCCCGCCACCGAGGGAGACTCGGTGCTGGGGCATGCGGTGCTGCTCTTCAGCGAGGTCGGGGCCGGGTGGACCGGCGAGACGGCCGGCTACCTGGTGCGCAACTGGGCGCTGGCGCTGCGCAACCTCGGCCGCTTCGCGGCGGTGGAGGACCTGGCGTACGTCGACGACCTCACCCGCCTCTTCAACACGCGCTACCTGCACATGGTGCTGGACCGCGAGGTACAGGACTCCGTCCAGACGCAGCGCCCCTTCAGCCTGCTGTTCCTGGACCTGGACCACTTCAAGTCCATCAACGACACCCATGGCCACCTGGTGGGCTCCAAGCTGCTGGTGGAGACGGCCCGGGTGGTGAAGGGCTGCGTGAGAGACCCGGACGTGGTGGCCCGCTACGGCGGCGACGAGTACGTGGTGCTGCTGCGGAACACCGACTCGGGCGGGGCGCTCAAGGTGGCGGAGCGCATCCGCCGCACCATGGAGACGCATCGCTTCATGGCGCGAGAGGGGCTGTCGCTCACCGTCACCACATGCATCGGCGTGGCCAGCTTCCCCGAGCACGCCCGGGAGAAGGCCGCCCTGCTCGACTTGTCGGACCGGGCCATGTACCGCGGCAAGCGTGGCTCGAGGAACGTCGTCTACATGGCGGCGCTGGACCTGGAGGCCCCACCCGCGGAGCGCCGGCAGGGCGGCCCTGGCTCCGGCAACGCCTGAGCCGGGCTAGCGGCGCAGGCTGCCGATGGTGAGGCGCTTGTCGGGGCTGCCGTCGGCGACGGAGCGCGCTTCTCCGCCCTCTCCGCCCTCCTTGCCCACGGCCTCCACCGCCTCGTGCGACGCGCCCGAGGTGATGAGGCGGAACTTCTCCCCCGCCTCGCGGTCGTGCTGGGCCTGCTCGGGGTCCAGCCTGGCAATCAGCTGCCAGAAGAGGGCGGCGTGCTCGCGCTCCTCGTCCATGATGTGGCGGAGGACGGCCTTGGCCTCCTCGTTGTCGGTGGCGTCGATGTGCGCGGCGTAGAGGTTGATGGCGTCCAGCTCCGCCTCGATGTTCAGCCGGATGGAGCGGGCCAGCTCCGTGTCGGACATCTTCCGGGGCACAAGCGAGTGGAACGGGTTGGTCTGCGGCATGAAGGCCCTCCGGAGGCCGGCGGCGGAGTCCAGGTCCTGGACGCCTGAGAACGCGGGGAGCATCCGCGCGGCCCGGGGCCCGGGTCAACGGAATCCCTTCGCCCGCGTTGCGTAGATGCCGCTGCCTCCGTCATGCTCACGGCATGGAAACACCGGCGCCGCTCTCCCAACTGCTCCAGGCCCTGGAGGCGGGGGACCTGCCAGCCGCGCGCGCGGCGGCGGCGGCACTGCAACGGGCGGGAGCCCACTCCGTTCAGCTGGCGGCGGAGGTACTGCACGAGCTGCGGCAGCCCCTCCTGGGCGTGAAGGCCTATGCGCAGCTCCTCGCGGAGGACGGCGGCCCCAGCGGCCCGCTCCGGCTCCTGCTCGCCCAGGTCGAGCGGATGGAGCAGATTGTCTCCGACTACATCCGCCTGGCCAGCGAGCGCCCCGCGCCCCAGCAGCACCTGTCGCTGGCGGCCCCCATCTGGGCGGCGGCGAAGCTGTTCAGCATCAACCCCGACTCCGCGCGCATCTCCCTGGAAGTAGAGGCGCCCGAGGACATCTCCGTGCAGGGCAACGCGCGGCTCATCGAGCAGCTCACCCTCAACCTCCTGAACAACGCGCGCGACGCGATGGCAGGGCGAGGGCGCGTGAAGGTGGTGCTCGCGCGCGAGGGCTCGTCGCCGGTGCTGTACGTGGCGGACTGGGGCCCGGGCATCCCCGACGAGCTGCGCGAGCGAATCTTCGAGCCCTACGTCACCGCCAACAAGCGGGGCACGGGGCTGGGGCTGGCCGTGTGCCGGCGCATCGCCCAGGAGCACCGCGCGCAGATTGGCCTGGCGGCTCCGGGAATCATCCGCGACGTGCCGCCGCCGGCCACGGTGTTCCGGGTGCTCTTCCCCGCCACGGACGCGGCGCCCACGCGGCGCCAGCGGCTGCTGGTGGTGGACGATGAGACCATCATCCGAATGGTCTTCCGGGACTTGATGAGCAAGGAGTGCGAGGTCATCGAGGCGGCCAGCGGCGAGGAAGCGCTCGATTTGCTGCGGCAGGCGCCGGTGGACCTCATCGTCACGGACAAGAACCTGCCGGGCCTGTCCGGGCTGGAGCTGGCGCAGCAGGCGCGGCGGCTCTACTCCAACTCGCGCGTCATCCTGATGACGGGCTACCCGTCCCTGGTGACGACGCAGCAGGCGCTGGAGCTGGGCGTGGTGGACTACCTGCTCAAGCCCTTCGACGACATCCGGCAGGTGCGGGCGCTGCTGCGCACCTCGCTGTCCGAGCAGGCCCTGCCTCCCGCGCCGCGGACGGCGACCGAGATGCGGCGGGTGGACGTGCTGGAGGACAACCCGACGACGGCGAAGCTCATCACCGAGGCGCTGGCGCTGGCGGGGCTGGAGGCGCGGGTGCTGGCCTCGGCCGAGCTGATGGCGATGGAGAAGCCCGTGGGCGTGGTGGTGAGCTGGGACTTCGCACCAGCCTACGGACGCAAGGCGCTGGAGCTGGCCAAGGCGCTGTCGCAGGGCGCCCCCTTCGTCGTGCTGGCCGAGCACCTCACCATGGAGACGGCGCTGGAGTCCCTGCGCGCCGGCGCCTCCGCATGCCTGCCCAAGCTGCTGTCCGACATCACGGCCCTCAGCCGTGAGCTGAGCCGCGCATTCAAGAGAGAGGCCCCATGAGACTCGCGCTCCTGTCCGTCCTGCTGCTCGCGGTGTCCTGCTCCTCGGACAAGCCCCCGCAGCCGGGACGACAGGACGCGGGAGGCGGCGACGACGCGGGAATCATGGAGGACGCGGGCACGGAGCCGGATGGCGGCGACGAACCGGACGCGGGCACGGAGCCCTCGGACTCGGGCACGGAGGACGACGCGGGCACCGGAGTGGACGGTGGCAATCCGGACACGGACGCCGGCACGACGGACGGTGGAGCCTGCGAGGCCCCCGCCCCGGAGCGCGGAACGGAGCTGGCCGCCCGACTGAACGCGCCCCGACGGCTAGCGCTGGATGCGACGGACCTCTACATCTCCGAGTCGCACTCGCTGAATCCCCAGCAGCCGTCACCGGGGGCAGGGCAGGTGCTGAAGTTCTCGCGCGCGGGAGGCGAGCCCACGCCCCTGGCCACGGGCTTCCGCGCGCCGGATGCCCTCGCCGTGGATGCGACGAGCATCTACGTGCTCGACCTGGATGGGCTCTGGCAGGTGGACAAGGCGACGGGGAGGCGGGGAGACCTGCCCATCGACGCGACGGTCAGCAACGTCACCGTCGGAGGCACCGAGGTGCTTCGCGCCAGCGTCTCGGGCCGTGAGGTGGTCGTGGTGGCCACGGGGAATCGCTGGCTGGTCCGGGTGGACACTGACGGAGGCAATCGCCAGGAGCTGTACGCCGGCACGGGGGCCACGCAGGTGCGGAGCGCGAGGCTCGTGGGCACGGACGTGTGGTTCCTGGTCTCCGGCGGCCCCAACCCCGGCCTCTACCGCGTCCCGCTGGACGGCAGCGCGGCGGCGGAGCGGCGGGACGCCACGGTGACGCGAGGCAACTCGCTGGAGGTGACGCCCACACACTTCCTCATCACCGAGGGCGCGGGCGGCACGGGCCGGGTGCTGAAGCTGCCACGAAGCGGGGGCACGGCTGAAATCCTCGCCGAAGGACTCCAGGGCCCGTGGTTCCCCGTGGAGCTGAATGGGGCCGTCTACTTCAAGGAGGCGCGTGCCGGCGGTGCTGACTTCCTGCGCCGCGTGCGCGCGTGCGCGCCGGGCACGTCGGACGCGGTGGGCCCCGAGGGCACGGGCCCGGGCGGGCTGCTGGTGGACGGCAACACGCTGCTCTACACGTCCCAGGAGAGCGGCACCGGAGGCGCGGTGGGTCGGGTGCCCTGAGCCGGGGCCCAGGCCGGAAGGCCCCCTCCCCTGCCCTGAAAAGACCACGGCCCCGGCGCCTCACTGAGGAGGCATCCGGGGCCGCGTTCTTCCCATCAAGAAACCTCACCGGACCCGCGGGCCCGAGGCGTCTGCCCCGGGCCGTGGGTGTCGGCTCAGTAGTCCATGTCGTCGCCGCCGTAGTCCGGCATCCCGCCGCCGCCGGCGCCGCCGCCCTTGCCCTTCTTCTTCGCGGGGCGGTCGGCGATCATCGCCTCGGTGGTCAGCAGCAGCGAGGCGACGGAGGCGGCGTTCTGCAGCGCGGTGCGCTCCACCTTCGTCGGGTCGATGACGCCGGCCTTCTCCAGGTCCTCGTAGACCTCGGTGCGGGCGTTGAAGCCGTACGCGCCCTTGCCGTCGCGGACCTTGTTGATGACCACGGCGCCCTCGACACCGGCGTTGCTGGCAATCTTCCGCAGCGGCTCCTGGAGCGCGCGACGGATGATGTCCACGCCGAAGTCCAGCTCACCGCCCAGCTTCAGCGCCTCCAGCGCGGGCAGGCAGCGCAGGTACGCCACGCCACCGCCAGGGACGATGCCCTCCTCGACGGCCGCGCGGGTCGCATGCAGCGCGTCCTCGACGCGGGCCTTCTTCTCCTTCATCTCCGTCTCGGTGGCGGCACCGACGTTGATGACGGCCACGCCGCCCACCAGCTTGGCCAGCCGCTCCTGGAGCTTCTCGCGGTCGTAGTCGCTGGTGACGGTCTCCATCTGGCCGCGGATGAGCTTGATGCGGCCTTCAATCTCCGCCTTGGTGCCAGCGCCGTCGACGATGGTGGTGTTGTCCTTGTCCACCGTGACGCGCTTGGCGCGGCCCAGGTCGTTGAGCGTGAGGTTCTCGTACTTGTGGCCGAGGTCCTCGCTGACGACCATGCCGCCCGTCAGGGTGGCCAGGTCCTTCAGCATCTCCTTGCGGCGGTCACCAAAGCCGGGGGCCTTCACCGCGCAGACGTTGAGCACGCCGCGGATCTTGTTGACCACCAGGGTGGCCAGGGCCTCGCCCTCGATGTCATCGGCGATGATGATGAGCGGCTTGCCGGAGCGGGCCACCTGCTCGAGGATGGGAATCATGTCCTGCATCGACGAGACCTTCTTCTCGCTGATGAGGAGGTAGGGGTCGTCGTGGACGACCTCCATGCGCTCGCGGTTCGTCACGAAGTACGGAGAGACGTAGCCGCGGTCGAACTGCATGCCCTCCACCACGTCGAGGTTGGTCTCCAGGCCCTTGGCCTCCTCGACGGTGATGACACCCTCCTTGCCGACCTTCTCCATCGCGTCCGCGATGATGGCGCCGATGGTGTCGTCACCGTTGGCGGAGATGGTACCCACCTGGGTGATGGCCTTCTTGTCGGCGGTGGGCTTGGACATCTTCTTCAGCTCCGCCACCACGACCTCGACGGCCTTGTCGATGCCGCGCTTGAGGTCCATGGGGCTGTGGCCCGCGGCCACCAGCTTCAGGCCCTCCTCATAGATGGAACGCGCCAGCACCGTCGCCGTCGTGGTGCCGTCGCCGGCCTTGTCGGAGGTCTTGGACGCGACCTCCTTCACCATCTGCGCGCCCATGTTCTCGAACTTGTTCTCGAGGTCGATCTCCTTGGCGACGGTGACGCCGTCCTTGGTGATCGTGGGCGAGCCGAAGCTCTTCTCGATGACCACGTTACGGCCCTTGGGGCCGAGGGTCACCGCGACAGCGTCCGACAGAATCCGGACACCGCGCAGGATGGCCTCACGCGCGGACTGGTGGAAGAAAATCTCCTTCGCTGCCATCGCAACCTCCTGAATTTACTGGGGAATTATGTTGTGACTACGCTGGCCGTTAGCACTCGGCCATGGCGAGCGCCAACATAAGGGCCAGCGGGATGATGTCAACCGAGAAGGGCAACCCTGTGGGCGAGCCGACGCGTCCAGCCTCCCTGGGTGCAGGGCTGGCGGGGGCCCTACTCCGCGAAGCGCACGAGGGTGAGCAGTTGCCCCATGTCCAGCGGCTTGCGCAGGGTGAGGGCCACGCCCTTGCGCAGGCCGCGCTCGGTGATGCCCTCGTCGTTGCTGCCCGTCATCATGAGCACGGGAATGGACTGGAAGCGGGCTTCCGCCTTGAGCATCTCCGTGAAGCGGATGCCGTCCATGTGGGGCATGACGTAGTCGGTGATGACCATGCCCACCTGGTTGCGCTCCAGGATGTCGAGCGCCTGCAGGGCGTCCGCCGCCGAGTAGACCGTGTACCCATGCATCTCCAGGAAGCGAGAGAGCATGGTGCACAGCTCGAGATCGTCGTCGACGACTAGGATGTTCACGGGACGGAGCCGCCACGCATGGACGGGTCGCGCAACCTAACAGCCGTGGCCGTCGTTGACAACGCACAGTGCGCCTTCATATGTGCCGGCCCATGGGGAAGCGGACCGCGAAGCGAGAGGGGGTGGACGGCGTGGAGGCTCGACTGGACGCGGTGGCGGACGCCTTCGAGGCGGGTGACTTCGAGACGGCGCTGGCCGGAGCGGAGGCCCTGCTGGCGGACGCGCCCGAGCTGCCCCCGGCCCTGCACTTCCGGGCAGCGGCCCTGGTGGAATTGGGACGGTTGGAGGAAGCCGGCCGGGCCTTCGGACAGGCCCTGAAGGTGGCTCCGGAGGACCTGGAGGTGCTCCTGGGCGCCGCGGACTGCCTGGTGTGCCGCGCCGGGGAGGACCGCGAGGCGGTGGCCGAGGGGCTGGCCCTGTGCGCGCGAGGCCGGCGCCTGGCCCAGAAGGCCGATGATGTGGAGCTGCTGTACGAATTCCTCCTCCTGGAGGGCATGGGCCTGAACCAGATGGGCGAGTGCGCCACGGCGCTGGCCAGCCTGGACGCGGCGCTCGGGCACGTGCCGCGCTCACTGGACGCGCAGCTGGAGCGCGGGATTGCCCTCTTCGAGCTATGCCGCTTCGAAGAGGCGCGGGCCGCCTTCGACAAGGTGCTGAAGGACGTGCCGGACGAGGCGTGGGCGCACCACTACCTGGGGCTGATGGCGGAGCGGCGCGGGGACGCGAAGGAGGCGAAGAAGCGCTTCGGGAAGGCGCAGGCGCTGGTGCCCGAGGAGTTCCCTCCTCCCGTGGAGCTGGAGGAGTCCGCGTTCGACCGCGCGGTGGAGGACGCGGTGAAGTCCCTGCCCCGGCACGCGAAGCAGTACCTGGACAACGTGACGATTGCCGTGGAGGACCTGCCCTCGGACGAGGACCTGCTGGGGCAGGACCCGCCGCTGTCTCCGAGCATCCTGGGGGTGTTCCGGGGCACGCCCGTGGGCGAGCGCAGCGTGACGAACGCGTACGACCACTACCCCGCGTCCATCGTGCTGTACCAGAAGAACCTGGAGCGCTTCGCGAGGACGCGCGAGGAGCTCATCGAGCAGATTGGAATCACGGTGATGCACGAGGTCGGTCACCTCATGGGACTGGATGAGGACGACCTGTGGCAACGGGGGCTGGACTGACGGACGGGGCACGCAGGGCCGCCAGCGTCTGGCGGATGCCCTCGCTGTAGGGCGTCTTGCGCACGGTGCCCAGCAGTCCACGCAGGGCCGAGTCGTCCATGAGGACGGGCTTCGTGAGGAGGTAGTGCATCTCCACCAGCTCGCGCATGAACGGGTCGAAGAGGCCGATGAGCCGGAGCATCCCCTTCCCCATCGTCATGAGCTTCGGAGGACGGCCCGCCTGGGCGAAGATTTCATTCACGAGCTCCCGCTGGGTGGTGACGCCCGCGCCGGCCAGGTTCCACCAACGGCCGTAGGCGCGAGGCTCATCCATGAGCGCGGTGACGACGGGGCCCACGTCGGGCACGTAGACGAACTCGTGCGGGGCGTCGATGGGGCCGATGAGCCCGGCGCGCTTGCCCTGCGCGGCGGAGAGGAAGGCGCGGTGGAGGAAGCTCTTGTCCACGCCCGGGCCGTAGAAGTCGGGGAGGCGGAGGATGGTTCCGCGGATGCGACCGGCGGCGTCCTCGGCCATGAGGAGGTCCTCCTGCTCCTTGCGCATGCGCCCCTTGAAGGTGTGGGGCTCGCGGGGGTGGTCCTCCGTGACGGGCGTGGAGCGCGGCAGGCCGTACGGGTAGACGGTGCCAATGAGCAGCACCTGCTTCACGCCCTCGGCGATGGCGGCGTCCAGCGTGCGGCGCATCAGCTGCGGGTGGAGCTGGAACTGCCAGTAGTTCACCCCGACCATGTAGACGAGCGTGTGGATGCCGCGAGCCGCGGCCCGGATGGAGTCCGGGTCGTCAGGGTTCCAGGTGGCGACCTCCGCCAGAGGGTCCGCGCCGAACTCCTTCTGGAGGCTGGCCTTCGAGCGCCCCACCACCCGGTAGGCCCGCCCCTGCGCCTGGAGGGCCTGCGCCACGCTCTGTCCGACGACGCCCGAGGCGCCGAACAACGCCACCTTGTCCATGTCGTACTCCCTGTTCCGAACGGCGAGAGGTTTATGAACACCGTTCTGTGAACACCGTTCATTTATTGGTGGCCGTTCGGGATGTCAAGACCTACACTGCGAACATGGGGATCGCGGATCGAAAGGAGCGGCAGCGGGCGGAGCTGCGCGAGCAGATTGTCCGGGTGGCCCGGGACATGGTGATGCGCGAGGGCTTCAGCGCCTTGTCGATGCGTAAGCTGGCGGACGCCGTGGAGTACGCGCCGGCGACGCTGTACCTGCACTTCGAGAACCGGGACGCAATTGCGAAGGAACTGTGCGTTCGCGGGTTCCAGGACCTGCTGGCGGCCTTGGAGCCGGCGGCCACGGTGGAGGAGCCGGTGGAGCGGCTGACGAGGATGGCCGAGGCCTACGTGAAGTTCGGCCTGGGGCAGCCGGAGACGTATCGGCTCATCTTCATGGAGGACGCGAAGCTGTCGACGGCGCTGTTCGGTGATGCGGAGGGCGCGGGGCCGAAGTCATTCGCCGTGCTGGTGCGGGTGTTCGAGGATCTGAAAACGGCCGGGCGACTTGCGGAGGACGCCGAGCCCTCAAAGCTGGCCGAGGTGCTCTGGGCGGGACTTCACGGGATTGTGAGCCTGCGGCTCACGTGCACGGGGTTCAAGGGCGCACCCGCCGAGGAGCTGGCACGGCTGCTGGTGGCCACGCTGGTGGAGGGGCTGCCGGGGTTGAAGCCGGCCAAGGCGGCGAAGAAGGCGCGGTGAGCCGTGGCGTTGGTTGACGGGGCCGTGGGCGTGCGGCAGTAATCGACGGTGGTAGGGCCTCCGGACCTGGTGGCCGGCCCGGTCTTCAAAACCGGTGAGGGGTCGCGAGAGCGGTCCCTGGTGAGTTCGATTCTCATGCCCTACCGCCACCCTTTTTCTCTCTGAAATCGGGCGGTTGCAGCCGACTCTCGGTGCAGGATGAATCGTTCGGGCGGGTGCGCAGGCGTTCAGTCGGCTACGTACAAATTGCGTACAACCTTCGCGCCCCCAGCCCCATCTCGCGCATCAACCGGGTTCGCTGATAGCGATCGCGTCCAAGGAGCATTGCTCTGCTGCGACCCGCGAGCGGCATACCCACCTATTCGAGCAAACCTACTCACTCAGCCCTGCCCCTCAGCGCTTCACGAAAGGCCCTCGGGCACAGGAGCCGAGAGTTCCTGCGCCCTGCGTCGCCCCTCATGGTCAGCAGTCAGGACGGGCGTGGTCGTCCTAGACGTGACGACCCACGAAGCGCTCCGCGATGCCACGCTGCTGATTCAGCTGACTGCTCAGGGAGAAGCGGACGTGCAGGCAGGCCGCACGGTGGTCTCACGCCCTCCGCGCACGAGGACGCGCAGCCATCCCTCGGAGCTCCTGGGGAAGCAGCTGTCTGGGACGCCTCATGGCGAGGTCAACGCTGGAGCGATTTCATGAGTGTTTGCGCGGGTTCTTTTCGCGAGATGTCGTCCTGGATTCCCATTACATCCGTCCGCCAGGCACTCTCGAGCGCATTCAACGCACGCGCCCTGTCCTCATCGAGGAGCAGGTAATGCTCGATTCGCATGAGTGCCATGAGCGCCTGGTACTGCTCGAATGGCGAGTCGGGTTGTTGGATGGACTGCAGGATGAGATCCATGCTCAAGAGGACGACAGGCACCTCGACCTTCTGCCAAGCTGCCAGCGCCGCAATCCGCGCACCCTCCGGGTTCTCATGCTGGCGGTAGAGCTCTTCCAGGTCCTTCGCGGAGAAGAACACTTCGGGGATCACGCTCATCATGCGCGCGACCACTCCATTCAAGAGCGTCGTCCGCTCGTCACCTGACGGGAGCCGCTCGCGCATCTGCGTGTAGTCCGCCGCGAGCCGCAGCAGGCGCGAGCGCACCTCCTCCTTCACCTCGCAGCCGCCTGACGTCTCCTCGAACTTCTCGCTCGGGACCGGGGTTGCGCTTCCTCCCACGGTGTTGGCGAGACGGCGGGCCTCTTCAGGCCTCGTGGAGGCATCCCCGTAGACGACGGCATACCGTGCAGACGTCGCAGACGTCTCCCGACGTGCGCGGACCACGTGGAGCCGGTCGATGTTGAACTCGGTGCCAAGGCTGACGGCCAGTGCCTCCCGCTGGGCGAGGTACGTGTCCACGGTCGCGGCACACCCGGCCTGTTCACTCAGGAGGACGACGTACCCGATCACCTGGAGCGTGAGCTCGACTTTGGTTCCAGGAAGCACTCGAGCCTTAGCGGAAGGCGCCTGTGCAGCGACGATTTCCCCAGGGAGGCCTTCTGATTGGGGCTCGGGCAAGACGGCCACCAGCCCGACGTCCTCGAGTGCGGCGCGCGCTTCTGACCTGCCCCGCCCCACCACGTCGGGAACGTCGACGAGGCGCACGTCGGGCCCTCCCCATCTGAATTCCACCCTGTTATTCAGGGCAAAGCACGCCTCGGTGTTTTCCGTGCAGCGCGGCCGCGTCTCGCCGTAGCCGACGGTTTCGAGGCGGGAGGCGGGCACGCCCAGCTCGATGAGGGCCCGCTTGACCGACCCGGCAAGCCTGTTGCTGAGCTGCAAGGCGTAGGTATCATCACCCGGGAAGCCGGTGTGCCCTTCGAGGGTCACGCGCGAACCGTCCGTACTGTCGTTGATACAGCGAGCGTATTGCTGGATCAGGACCCGCTCCGGCCCGCGGAGCCGAGCTTCGTTGAATCCGATCCGTAGCGGAGGCAGCTCAGTCAGCTCGCACCTGGGGGGCAGCCGCATCACCGTGACATCGACCCGGCTGCCGGGCCTTGCTTGGCTCCCCTCCGTGAGAGACTGCGAGCTGACTACTATGTCCGGGTCGTTGAGCGGCACGTCCGGCGTCTGCCCCTGCACCTTGCCGAGCACCAACCGTGCTTGCTCAAGGAGGCCCTGCGCCTCGCTCACGCGCCGGGTGACCAGATCGGGCACCTCCACGAAGACTTCTACGGGGGGCGCTACGGGGGGCGCTACGGGGGGCGCTACGGGGGGCGCTACGGGGACCTTCCACTGCAGATCCACCCTGCGATTCCGGGCCCGACACGCCTCAGTCGTCTCCTGGCACAGCAGCTTGGACGTGCCCGCCCCTTGCGTCTCGATGCGGGAGGAGCTCACTCCGAGGGAGATAAGGTATCTGGCGGCCTGCTGGGCCAGCGCCTCGCTGGCGCTCTGAACGGTCGCCCCGCGCTCCTCCCCCTCCGCATGTCCGGTGATGAGCAGTTTGCCTGGAGCAGACCGCTTCTTGACGCAATCCGCGACGTGCTTGAGTTGCTCCCGCCCCATACCGGAAAAGCCATCGACCCCGTACGCGAACCGGACCGGCTCGAACGCGTCGCACCCACTCGGGACGTCACGCACGAGGGACCAGAGCCGCACCTCCTTCTGGGAGGTGGTGAGAAGGGTGGTGCCGTCCATGCTGAGACGCGCGTCCGTGACACCATCGTGGTGAATCCCCTCCACGAGGATCTCGCGTGTTTGCGCCTCCTGGAGGGAGATGCTTCCGTTGGAGTCTCGCTGGACCAGCAGGAGGCCCCACGGCGTGGCGCCGACACGCAGGTAGCCCCCGTCCACGTGGAGCCGGAAGAGCGGCTCACCCGAGCGTGCATCCCACCCCAGCACCCTCCCGTCCGCCGTGGTGTTCAGCAGCAGGGAGCTGTCATCGCTCGTGAACGCTGGCCGACCTGGGTCGAAGGGCGGCTCCCCGGGCACCACTCCCCCCGGCCGCAGGGTGAAGGGAACCTGTGCCAACCGCTCCATGTCCCACGCTACCCACTCCCCCGTCTCCTCACCGATGAGCACCCGGTCGTCGGAAGGGAATGCCGCGGTGGAGAACTTCGCGCCCTGCGACTGCCGCCGGTCGATTGACCAGCGTGAGGTGCCGGATGGGAGGTCCCAGACCCGAGCGGTGAACGCGCTGAGCCCGAGCAGGCGCTCGCCGCCGGAACTGAAGCGCAGCAGCGACATGTCCTCATCGGAGCGCAGGACGCGTGGTTCGCCGCCGGAGCGGACATCCCACAAGCGCACCCCACCGCCCTCGGAGGCAATGGCGAGCACGTTGCCCGTCGGGGCAAACGCCATGGCCGTGATGCGGCTCTGGTGCCCGGGAGACACTTCCTTCCAAGGTTCTGTCAGTGGCTCCACCCGCTGCACTACTCCGCTCTCCAGCCCCAGGATGAGCTGCTTTGCGTCCGGGCTCAGAGCCACTGCCGCGATGAGCGGGAGCTCCGAGAGTGGCTCCACCCTCGGGGTGCACAAAACCCCCACGAGGGCCGCGCTCGCGCATGCGGCCACGAAGCGCACCTGCTGCGGCCGGAACGCAGCCCACCCACGTACCCGCGCCCTCATGCGCTCGCGAAGACTCCGCGGAGCACGGCTTGCCGCGCTCACCTGCAGGGGCGACGGCATGACTCCGACGTGGCGGAACAGGCGCCGTAGGATGCCCGGCGCCTCGAGCACCGGGGCCTCGATGCGCGCGCCCGCCATGAAGCCGACGAACACCGCGTCCCTCATCGGGCTCTCCGGCGAAGACGTCTGGAGGAGCTGAAGCGGGTTCCAGGCCTTGAGGCGCAGACCTCCGCCGGACCCGTCCGGGCCCTGCCCTTGTCGCGCGAGGGTCCTCCGGGCCAGCAGCGCCAGCCTCATCCTGAGGCAGCGCCGGACAGCGCGCTCCTGGCCAGCGGAGAGCTGGGTGAGTAGGGTCCTGCGGAGCCATTCAGGCATCACCCCATGCTGGAACCAGGGAAGGCGAGCCAGCCTGGGCAGGTGGACTGGAACGGACAGCCCGCCACCGGAGCCGTCTACCACCTTGGGCACAGCCCGCGCCAAGTACAAGGTGAGGTCCCATTCCACCTCCGGGTAGGCCGCGCATGCCGCGAGCCACGTGAACGCGGAGGGCCCCAGGTAGGCTCGTAGCTCCCGCAGCAAACGTGCGATCACCACGGCATCGGGTGTCGCGCACTCGAGCCAGCGTTCCGGATTCCGCCGAATGGACGGGGGAAAGGGCCGCGTGAACTCCGCGAGAGCCTGCGGGCGCGCCATCCCCCCACCCTCGCTCCGCGCGAACGCGACGAGCGCCTCGGTCTCCAGGGGGACGATCGCGAAGCCTTCCTGCTCAACCGCCAGCTCCTCCCTTCCCCAATGGGCCACGGGCGCTGGCGTGAGGAGGACCCTTCGGGGAAGGCGGCGGAAGTCAGCGAGCCAGGGCGCGGGCCTCGCCATGAGTGGGTCGAGGAAGGTGCGTGCCTCGGCCACGAGAACGACCGTGGAGGCGTGGTGACGCGCCAGGAGGCGCGCGAGAGGAATCGGCGTGCGCTCGCCGTCAGCGGAGAAAGCTGTCCTGGGGTCCTCGACAAACGTGTAGCGAGCCACCGCCACATGGCGCTTGCCGAGCTCTTCGAGCAGTCCCTCGACGAGGCGGGCCTGATGGTCCTGGGGAGCCCGGCGATGAACGAGGAAGAGGTAGTGCGGGATGGTCTTCCGCGAGGAGAAGAGCGGCAGGCTGAACCCCGCACCACGGGCAGCCGCCTCGGCCGTCCTCCGTGCGTCGAACTCTGGCACCTGCAGCAGTTCGCGAGGACGCCTGAGCCCCGCCGCGAGTTCCCTCAGCCGCGCGTCCTCCAGCCAGAAGGCATCAGAGGGCTCAGGGTCGAGATGCACGAAATCCGGCCGTTCGGCCTCCGGGAGCTTCTGGAGGACCAAGCGGCGAGCCCTCCATGCGAGGAGCGACCAGAGCCCGAAGACGACGAGGCCCCCAATGACGCCCAGGAGCCCCCCGCGCTTCCAGTCCAACCCAGGACTCTGAGACTCGCCCACGGCAGAGGGCGAGAACGTGCGTGGCTCCCCGACACGCAGCCACGTCTGGGGCGGAGGCACGCCCGCGTCCACCCCCGCGTCCAGCACGCCCCCGTCCACCCCCGCATCCAGCACGCCCCCGTCCACCCCCGCATCCAGCACGCCCCCGTCCACGGAGCCCCCATCGCTGGAGTGGGTTTCTTCGCCCGATAGTCTGTCGCGACCTACGAACCAGAGGAACAGGAGGCAGGCGACCACGGAGAAACCCGCGATGGCCCTCTGGAGCCCCCCGAAGTCGGGTGACTCGGGTTGCTTGGTAGGAGGGGGGGGGACCGCGAGGTGCGCCTGGACGACCCTCCTGAAGCGAGCTTGTTCTTCGGGGGACGTGCAGAACAGCGGCCCCAGGTGGGAGGTGAGTGCCTGAACGTCCTCGTCGATCCTCACACCCCGGCGCTGCAGCTCCACCATGAGCTGGTGTGCCGCCAGGAACTGGCGCGTGTCGACCTTGAAGCCTGCGTCGCGCAGTTGTGCGGTGAGCAGCGGGAGGTCCAGCGTCGGTTTCATGTGTCAGTCGAACTTGAGCTTGCCCTCGATGAACCTCTCCAGGAGCGACCTGACCGCAGGCTGGTCGTCCGAGTTCTTGACGAGCGCATGCAGCCCCTGGAACGCGATGGGCTGCGACTCCTTGAGCCTGCGGTCGGGCGCCGCCTTCATCTGCCGCATGAAGGTGAGCCACTGCAGCAACTCCGCGGTGGAGATGCGCCGCTGGAGTTGGGCCTTCTCGCGCAAATAGCGGAAGAACTTCAAGGCGTCCTGGAGCAGCGCACCGCCTGGTAGCTTCTCCTCGGGCGTACGGGCGATGAGAATCTCCAGCAGCCGCGTCTCTGAAGGGAAGGGAATGTCGTAGTAGATGCAGCGGCGCAGGAACGGCTCGGGCAGCGCCTTCTCCGAGTTGCTGGTGATGACCACGATGGGCCTCAGCGTGTCCTCTACCTTCCCTCTCCCGCCGACGGTCCGGCCACCGAGTTCCGGGATACGGAAGTACATCTGGTCCAGCTCATTCAGAAGGTCGTTGGGGAAGTCCAGCGGCGCCTTGTCGATCTCGTCGATCAACACCACGCTTCGCCGCGGGCCCCGGTACCTGTGACCCGGGGGCAGGAGGGACCTCACGTTCTCCACGGGGCAGGCGTCCAACAGCGCGCGGCCGAGCGCGTTGTACGCGATGTAATCCACGTTGTTCCTGCTCCCCTTGATGTGCGCCGCGTGGAACCTACCGATCGCGTCAAACGAGTAGAAGAGGTCGCGTGAGACCGAAGTCGACTTGGTCTCGAACTTCTCGACCTCGAAGGAGGTCACCCCCTCTACGCCTTGGCGGTGCAGTTGCCAGGCGATGCTGGATGCGAGTTGCGTCTTGCCCGCCCCGGGATCCCCCGTGACGAGCAGCGGGCGCTGCAGGACGAGCGCCACGTTGACAGCGTTCACCAGGTCATCGTCTGGCACGTAGCCTGATGGATGTTCACCACCAGCGCGCTTCGCCTCCTCCTTGTCCTCCTTCGTCACGAGGCGTTCGATGTCTTTCGTGTAGTGCATGGTCCTCTCGTCATGGCGAGGAGCGGTCGCCGAGGAGTTCCTGTACGTGGTGCGCGAAATGGCTCATCCGGAGCCTACTGTCTCGCAGGCGGTAGCGTGAGCTCTTCACGAGCTCCTGTAACTGCAGCCGCTTCTCGCGGACGAAGGGCCGCACTTCCGGCCGGTCGAGCCAGACGTCGATGTCAGGTCTTCCGATGGGGGCCAGTGCTGGAAGTACGGCCGCTCCCCCCACCATCACCCGACCCGATGTGCCCGGGGGAACCAGAGAACTCTCCTCGGCGTAGTGGCGCAGGTTCACCCAAAGGAGGAACGGATGGCTCGGAACGATGACCGCGTTCTTTCCATCGGGACTCGGAAGCCGAAACAGGTCCTGCCACGCACTGGCGAGGTTCTCCACGAACAGGCGGCCGCCTTGCGGCAGGTCATCATCCGCGGCCTCAAGCACCAGGACCTGCGGTTGTCCCGGGGATTTGAGGTATTGGGTGAGCTGCTCATCCGACGCGGTCGAACCGAGGACATGCTGCTTGATGCGCTGGCGGAGCAACGGGGCGCAGTCCTTCAGCTTGGTGTATGGCGTTGGCCACACCAGCTTGTGCTCGGCCAGACCGGACCTCGTGGCGCCAAGGCAATTCTCGAGGATGGCGGGCTTCACCCGGCGCAGGAAGTCGTTGTGGCTCTCGTCCCCGTGACCATGGACGACACAGATCGGCGTCCGCTCCTGCCGCAGGATGGCGTTGAGGTAATCGTTGAGCGCCCCCTCCTGCACGTCGCGGTCACACAGGTACGGAAGCATCTCTGGGATCGGCTCCGCCTGCGGGGTGGCCGAGGTACCCAGGCATGCGTGGAGCCGCTTCGCGAGCCGTTTCACGTCCCCGTCCTTCTGCTTGCGCGTCAGTTCCTCGTGCTGGAGCCTGAGGAGCGGACGAAGCTCCTCAGGCAGCCGCTCGGCTCCGGGTAGCTTTGCCGGCTCGACAAGAACCGGGATGACGAGAACGTCTCGGGGACCGCGAACGAGCGCCCCATGGACCTCCCTTCGAACCCAATCGCCCTCGTGCTTCAAGCGCCGGATGCTCCTCCAGTTCGTCCACCCCTTGCCGACGACCACAAGCATGGCGCGGCACGTCTGGACCGCGTCCTGGAGCTCGTTCGGCCAAACCTGACCAGCCTCCAGACGAAGCGAGTCCAGGAACACATCGAATCCGAGGTCCGCCAGATCGTCCGCCAGTATTCGCGCTGCTTCCCAGTCGGAATGCCGGTAGCTGATGAAGATGTGAGGCATGTTCTCGGCCGGCAAGGGCGCCCCCGTGTGCTCACAGGGGATGGTTCGCCGTGATGAAACCACAAAATCCCCATGCTCCCAATCGGCTGAGGCCGTGGGTCTTCAGATGCCGCGCTGCTGATCCAGCTGACCGCTCAGGGAGAAGCGGACGTGCAGGCAGGCCGCACGGTGCCACAGTCCGCGGTCCGGTGCCCTCAAACGACTGGAGGCGGCGGCGCGGCCACTGGAACAGCATCCCCGGCGCTGGCGCGGCTCCTCCGCCGGACCTGAAGCCGCCCCAGGGGCCAGTCCCAGCTTCTACTGGGGGCTGGAGTCCACGCCGTCGCAGTTGGGCTCCACGACGGGGAAGGCGTCCTTCTGGGAGGAGTGCACGCACAGGCCGTTGAGCGGCTCGCACTCCGAGTAGGTCCAGGTCGACACCCGCGGGTCCTCGCGCCAGCTCGCGTGCTTGAGCGTCCCTCCATTCAGGTCCCTGAAGACGGTCGTGCCGTGATTGAGCTCGACGCCCACCACGATGAGGCTGGTCTCCTCCCCCTCGTCCTCGGTGCTGAACTGGAGGTGGACCCGGGTCTCCTCTCCGAAAGCCTCGATGCGGATCTCCATGGGCTCCCCATGGCAGGAGGGGTGGATGACGAGCTTCCCCGATCTCCGCGTCAGTTGGGTCCACGTCCCCTCCAACTGCTGGGCCAGCTGCTGCTCCGCCGGGGTGATCACCCCCCGGAGCTTCGAGAACCCCCGTTGCTCCGCATCCTGCTGGCTCGGGGGTGGCTCCGGGAGCTTCTCCAGCGCGCTCTTCAAGGTATCGGAAGGGACATACCGGCCCCCCCAAGCGGGAGAGGAGGAGACGAGCGTGGCGCCCCAGGCAGCGGCCAGCAAGGAGCCGATGAAGGAGAGGAGGCCGCGAGTGGATTGGGCAGAGTGGCTGAAGAGGACGTTCGACTTCGACGTGTTCGCCTGCGTGAGGTGTGGAGGCAGACGGCGAGTGCTGGCGTACGTGAACGAGGCGGCAGGAGTGCGAGCGATTCTGGAGCACCTGGGCCTGCCCACGGCAGGTGCGAGGCTGGCCCCGCCGCGCGAGCCCCCTCAGGCCGCGTGGTGTTGAGGCTCAAGCCGCCAGGGCCAAGAGAGCCAAGCCCCTGCCGCGCACCTCATGGGAGGGCGGCCAGGGCCGGCGTGTCGACGGCGGCCGACAAGACCTCCGAGCAACTCTCCCAGTGGACGACGGGGCTGAACCTCGCGGTGAGCTGGAGCGGGCTAAAGGCGCTGGGGCTCCCAGCCGCGGCGCTGGAGAGCTTCCCCACCGAGTTCCGGGAGGGCATGGTCGCCCGTGCGGACATCCTCTGCGGCTGGTATGGCGAGCGCGATCCGCTCATGATGCACGGCGCGGGCAAGCTCACCCTGCCGCGCGCGCCGCTGCGCCGGTGCGTGGAGGGAATCTAACGCTTCGTCACCATGAAGGGTGGGGGCTACTTCTTCCTCCCCAGCATGAAGGCGCTAGAGTCCTGGCGAACCTGGAAGCTCCCACGGCCTGATACGCTGCTGTGCGGGCGACTGCCGGTTCGGTTGCAGCGGGACGTGCGGAGGAGCAGCGATTGTGACCCAGCAGACCACCCTCCTGATTGTCGATGATGATCCAGACATCCTGGAAGCATTGAGCGAGATCATGGAGGCCGAGGGCTTCGGGACCCTGCCCGCACGCAATGGCAAGGAGGCTCTCGAAAAGATGGAGCACGTCCGCCCCGACATCATCGTCCTCGACCTGATGATGCCGGTGATGGACGGGTGGGAGTTCGCGCAGCGCCTTCGCATGCGACGCATCCGGCCCCGGATTCCGATTGTGGTCCTATCCGCCGACAGGAATGTAAGGAGCAAAGCGCTTGACATCGGTGCGTGCGGACATCTGGCGAAACCATTCGACCTGAATGATCTCATTCAGATGATCCGTCTCACGCTGGAGATACGGGACGGGTGGATGTGGAGGACCTTGGGAATCTCACGTGTCCCCACTTTTCCCAAGCTGTGGCTTTCGGCGGTAGAGACTCTTCGGAGGGCACTGGGGATGTCATCCGTCCGCAGCACTCAGGAGGAGCCCCCGCCCTCACGCCCCGCGGACATGCCTTCTTCCCAGGAGCGCCCCGCGCCTCCACTCAGACGCGATGTCTACCCCTATGTCATGGGGGGATTGCTCCACGACGCCCTGAACGTCGCCGCGTCGCTGCAGCACTTCTCCCACAAGGAGCCCGAGGCCCCCGCCAGCGAATCGAAAAGCGCTGCTCGCATGAGAGTGGGGCTCGAGCGGCTCGTCCGCGTCCTGCAGCTCATGCAGGACATTTCGAGGGCCTACTACGCCCCCGAGCAACAGGCGCAGGAGCAGGAGACCATCGAGAGGGTCGCGGACCAGTACCGGCGCGCGCACCCCGAGTTCAGCTATGCCGTCTCGCAGTCGAAGCCGTTGGACCTTCCGGCCGGCATCAGCACCTTCCTCGTCGGCGAACTGCTCGAGAACGCTACGCGTGCCTGCGAGGGTGTCTCCTCCCCCCGGATCGAGCTTCGGATCGAAGTCGAGACCGATGGCACCGACTCCATCATTTGTACGGACAATGGGCGAGGCTTCCCCGAAGAGCTGCTCGAGCGGATTCGTTCCGGGCATCTCCCCCGGCCTGACGGCGTCACGCTCAGACTCGACTTTCGCTCTTTTGGAGCGAGGGGGCGAGCGCTGCGGTCTACGCCGCGCGCCCCTGGGGCGGCGTGGCGCGGGAGGCGGCGCGTAAGTTGGCGCGAAGTCGACGCGGCGAGTGCCAGCGG